>JAUUZB010000377.1 GCA_030590185.1 Deltaproteobacteria bacterium | reverse complement strand
GCCTTGACCACGAGCTTGGCCGCACCGCTGGTCAGCTTGAGCACGTCCACCGGATCGAGGAACCGCTCCACACTGCGCCCCAGCTCGGCCCAGTACTCCACCTGCCCCGTAGCGCTCCGATGATGCAATCGCCCCGCACGGCTCGCGTGGTCAAAGAGCTCCTGGGACAGACGAATGGATTTGGTAGGCATCTTCCTCTCCGAGTTGCGTTTGCCTACAAATGTAGCAATATGCATCACCCTACACAAGCTCCACAATATCCAACGGGTACGGACGCATGGTGGTGCCACGCGCCCCCGCCGGGGTCAGAACCAGCTGCCGCGCCGAGGCGTGCCTTCCTCTACCTTCTCATCGCCGCGAGCGCGCGCCAGTTGCGCAGACAAGCCCGGAATGGTGCCAGGCACGCCATTGCGCCATTGCGCCCCGTGGCAGGTTCATGCACCAACGCCGGTGCTCCCCTGCATTAATGGTGTCGGCGAAGGGTGCATGATGAGCAATATGCGCTGCACAAGGGACACCCGGCTATCGACGGCAGAGAGGCGGGTCTTTGCAGATCACCTGGCGCAACAGGGGTTGGCCGACAACGTCTGGGATCTCTTCGGGGAGTGGATTGAAAGGTCCACCACCGAGGTCGCCTTCTTCTATTTGAAGGTCCACGCAGGGGCCGAGCTGCTGGGCCTGGGAATGTTCGTGCAGATCAAGCCCTTTGATCTGCGCGCCTCCTACGGGGCCCTGAGAAGAGCCGGCGCGCTCAACAGGATCGGCGCGCTCCTCTCCCGGCTGAGTGGCCACTGCGTCGTGGTCTCCTTCCGCAACCTGATCACCTCGAATCACACGAGGCCGTTCTTTTTCAGGGAGCCCGAGATTGAGGACGCGGCCATGGAAGTCATGCTGACCTACCTCAAGGCCGATTCCACTGCGGATATGGTCACGATCGTCGACACGGCCAGCCACAGGGCCCGGTACCAGGACGCAGGATTCGGCCAATACCCATCTTCCTCAGAGGCCTGGTTCGACGTGACCAGGTATCAGCATGTCTCCGAGTATCTCGCGACCCACAAGAGCCTCAGACGGAACCTGAAGCGACGGAAGAACAGGATCGCGGTCGAGGTTCGCAATGATGTTCTTTCCGCAGAAGAGCTGAAGCAGGTGGCTGCCTGCGTCGCTTGCTCGGTCCAGCACAGCCTGGTCGCCAACCCCTGCCAACGCTTCTTCGAGGAGAATATCTTCGCAACGGAGGTGTATCGCTCGAACAAGCATGTCCACATCCTGGTTCGCGTTGACGGTACGATTGCCGGTTTCCACACGTTCCAGATTTCCGGCTCGAGCATGGGCGGAGTGTTGGGAGGGTTCAATCGGGAGCTTTCCCGCAACAACTATGTTTACGAACGGGTGATTGTGACCTCGCTGGACCACGCCATACAGAACCGATTGCGGCGGGTTCACTACTCACTCGTGGACAACCACACCAAGCTGAGGCTCGTCGATCTCCGCGAGCCCTGTGGGCTCTATTTCTACTCCAGCAGCCCCGTGAACCGGGCCGTATTCAAGCGCACGTTCCAATACACCGACGTACACGCGCTCTGGCAGCTCGAGAACCAAGGGACATGACGGCGTCTGGCGACGGGCTCGATGGGGCGACGGTCTGCCACATTGAAGCCACAACCGAGGCTACCGCGCTCCGCCCCATCCGGGGGTGGGGCGAGCTTGCGTGACCGTGCGTGACCCCACCCCGGGAAGCGGGCTCTCGGAGGTCACAGCCACTGAACCAGGTGATAGACGCCGCGGGCGCCCACCAGCACCAGCAACAGGAAGGCCCAGGCGATGCCGGGCGCCAACGGCAGCCGCTCGGGGGGCTTGCGCCGTCGCCACGCCAACGCCAACAGGAGCAAGTAGATCGGCGACGCCAAGCTCAGCGCGTAGAAGCTGATCACGTCGACCAGGCTCATGGAACCGGCGCGGAAGCTCCTCGCGCTTCCGAGCTGGGCCAGCCAGCCCGGTCCGTCGAGGCGGCTCGCGTCAGGGCCCACGACGATCACGGCGCCACCGAGGCCGCCCCAAATCGCCACGCGATCGCCCGAGAGTGGCAGCGCCAGCGCCCCCGAGCCAAGTGACGAGTAGTCGCTCTTGGCCACGGCAACCGGGCCCGTGTCGCCGCGCCGCACCACGAAGCTCCCTCCTTCGCGATCGAGCTCCAGGTCCGCCGAGCCCATGCCGGTCATGATCACCGGACGGCCGTCGCCCTTGCTGTAGCCCACGCGAGAGCTGCCTTCCGCATAGACGACCTGCGCCTTGGCGCCGTCGTTGGCCCGCAGCTGGAACGCGCCGTCAACGCGAGACACCATCGCGGCGGGCCGCCAGCAAGACCTGCGCCCGCCAACGAACAGCCAGCCGCCGGGCTCGCCGGCCGCGCACGGGCTGGCGTCGCTGTCTGCCACCGCCGTTCCGGGTTCGCCGAGCTTGCCCGCGGTCACTTCTTGTTCCCGTTGAGCGATGACGTGCCAGCTGCTGTCCTGTCGCCAGGCCGCCACGATGCGCCCCGATCGGGCGCTCGCGGCGAGCCCCTTTGCCGGACCAAAGCCGTCGCCAGTGCTTCCCACCAGCGCGTGAACGTCGTCGCTGATGAGGACGAACAGCTCGATGGTCTCCCCGTCGCACGCCGCGCCCACCACGCTCTCGCCCGGCACCTTGGCGACCCGCGCTTTCACTTGGTCCCCATGACGGGTGACCACGGTCGTCTGTCTCGTCTCCGCGACCACGAACAGCTCACCGTCGCCGCAAGGCTGGTGAATGCGCAGGTCGGGCAGGTTGCCGTCGTCGAGCTCTCAGCGGTAGATCACCTGCGCCTCGGCCCGCTCGGGATCGAAGGCCACCAGGGCGCGCTTGCGATAGAACCAGATGCAGGCGGCGTAGGCGAGCTTGCCCGTCCACAGGACCGGCCCCAGGCAGGACGGCGCGCTGCGCTCCCAGCCGCCCGTGAAGGACACGGCACGCGGCCGCGGCGGTCCGGTCAGCCCATAGACCACGGCCAACACGACGGCCACCGCCGCCGCGCCGGTGAGCACGAGCAAGGTGTTGGAGCGCCGAAAGCGGGATCTCCCCTCGTCCTGGGTCATGGGGCCCAATATTGCCCGGGCGACACGCGGGAAGCCAAGGTTCGTCGGTAGGCGGGGGTGCTCGGCGGGGCGGCCCCGACCCCCTAGGGCCCGCGCGAGAGCAGCTGCACCACGTCTGCGTCGCCCCGCCGCTTCGCGAGATCGAGCGCCGTCTTGCCCGCGTGGTTCTTCACGCTGCGGCGCGCGCCGCGGCCGACGAGGATCTCTACCCCGCGCAGCGAGCCCACCTCGGCCGCGGCGTGGAGCGGCGTGTTGCCCCGGTCGTCCACCGCATCGATGCGTGCGCCGGCGTCGAGCAGCAGCTTCATGCCGACGGCGGGGCCCGGATCGTGGAAGGTGGTGTCGTGAGGCTCGCCGAGCTTGGCGTAGCGATGCACCGCCTGGGGCACGTAGGCGAACCCGCCCCAGTGAAGCGGCGTGCGGCCGTCGTCGTCGGTGGCCTCCAGATCCGCCTTCGCCGCGACCAGCACCTCAATGGCATCGAGGTGGCGTCCGATCACGGCCCCGTGCAGCGGCGTGAACTGATGGTCCTGCGCCTGGGCGCTCGGATCGGCCCCGGCCGCGAGCAGCAACTTCATCGTGCTCCCGTGCCCCTGCTTGGCCGCGAAGTGCAGCGGGGTGCCCCAGTAGCCGGCCCCATTGGTCGAGGCCCCCCGGGCGAGCAACTCGGCGACCACCGCATCGAGCCCGCCGCGCGCCGCGAGGCGCAGCGGTCCCGATTCGCCCGCCTGGGAGCGTTTCGGGGCCACTCCTGCCCGGATGAGCGCCAGCGCCGCCTCGCCATGCGCGAACTCGAGCGCCCACATCAGGGCCCGGCCGTAGGGCTTGGCCTCGGCGGTCAGCAGCGCTGGATGCTGCGCCACGTAGCTTTCGAGCGCGGCCGCTTTCGCGCCCTCTCGATCGAGCTTCAGCAAGGCGCGAATCGTCGCCTCCTCACTTTCGGCGGAAGAGGCCGCCGTAGTGGGGGCGCTCGGAGCGGCAGCGTCGGGCGACGGGCTCGCCGACGGGACGGTCGCGGTGGCCTCCGATGCCACTTGCACTGTCGCTGGTGGACCCGTCGAGTCCGAGCTGCGGTCCACCCGCTCGCCCGCTTGTCGCGGCACGCAGCTGGCCAGCACGAGCAAGGCCAACACCAGGCGCAACGCCGACAGTGCCCGTGCGAAGCCCGACTCGCTCATGCCTGCAATGGTGGCCCATCTCCAACACGAGTGCCAGCGAGGGGCAGGGCTGTGGTCAACCCGCGCAGGTCCGTCTCCCACCAAGGCGTCCGTAGGTCCGGCCAACTACGCTATCATCTTGCTGGTTGCGGTTGCCTGAGCGGGCTCCGCAAGTCACCTGCCGGAACGGGCCACGCCGGTCCGAGCAGAAAGGGAGGAACTCATGCGTCCCACGGTCGTGCGAATCACCGTTGCCCTGGCGTTGGCAGGTGTGGCCCTGACGGTGTCGAGCGTTCCGGCGCTCGCCGACATCATCCCTGCCGACCGAAGAATCGACTGGCGAGCTGGCATCGAGGGGGGCATTCCGGTCCGGACCACGATTTGCGCCGATGTGCAGGCCGATCACGGCGCCACCGCCGACGGCGTCACCGACGACAGCGCGGCATTCCAGGCCGCCATCGATGCCTGCCCCGAGGGTCAGGTCGTCTTCATCCCGGCGGGCACCTATCGCCTCGACGACAGCCTCCTGGTGGAAAAGGGGATCGTGCTGCGCGGCGAGGGGCCCGAGAGCACCCGACTCATCTTCCATGGGGCGGCCACGACCTCGAACCGGGGCTACATCCATCTCGGCGACCTGTGGGACAACAACGCGGACATCACCGCCGTCACCCAGGCCACCAAGGACTCGCCGACCCTCGGCGTCGCCAGCACCAGCGCCTTCAGCCAAGACGGCTACATCTTCATCGATCAGATCGACGACCCGTCGTTCATCACCATCGACGGCGTCGGCGGCACCTGTACCTGGTGCGGCACCCGCAACGGCGAGTCACGGTCGCTCACCCAGATGATGCAGATCACCGGCGTCGGGACCGGCTCGCTCACCGTCGATCCAGCGCCCTTCCTCAGCTACTCGGCCACGTTTTCCCCGGAGATCTACCAGCCGCTGATGGTGGTCGCCGAGGCCGGCATCGAAGATCTCTACCTCGAGGATGCCGTCGGCACCGCCTCGGTCGACAACATCCGGCTCAAGAACTGCGCCCGGTGTTGGGTCCGCAACGTCGAGAGCTACAAGGTGATGGAGCACCACATCT
>JAUUZB010000135.1 GCA_030590185.1 Deltaproteobacteria bacterium | reverse complement strand
CGAGGCGGTGAACGTGGCGCGGGTCCACCGGGTGGTGGTCAAGCCGGTGCGGGAGATCGAGATCGCGTCAATCGTCAAGAGCGCCATTCACGAGCTCGAGCTCGAGGAGGAGAACCGGCGTCTGCTCAAGGATCTGCGCGACGCGGTCCATGAGCTCAAGGAGCGGGAGCAGGAGCTCGGCCGGGAGCTCAACCTCCGCACCGAGGAGCTGCGCGACGTGGTCGCCCGGGTCCGTGCGGTTGAGCAGGGCGACTGAGGAGTTCACCAGCGGGTCGGTGATGTCGAGGCCGGCGCTGGCGACCGGCGTCCCACGCCTCAGTTGCGCGCCGGCGGCAACGGCCGCATGCGGCGCTTGGGGCGGGGATCGATCCGCTCGAGTTGTCGTCGCACACGTCGGGCCTCGGAGGCTCGGCCGGCGCGATCGAGGAGCTCGGCCAAGCGGTAGAAGTGATAGGCGACGTTTGGCTGGACGTGGGTGATCTGGCGCAGGGCCTCCTCCGCCTCCGCGAAGCGCTCTTGCCCCTCGTAGATTTCGGCGAGGGTCGCGAGGGTCGCGAGGTGGTCTGGGTTTTCGCTCCGCGCCCGCTCGAGCTCGGTGAGGGCATCGGCGTGGTGGTTTTGTTCCCGGAGCATGAGCGCCAGGCGGAATCGTGCGTCCTGGATCCCGGGTCGCAGCCCGATCGCTCGTCGCAGGCTCGCCTCGGCGCGGGCCGGGCGCTTGGCCTGCAGGTGGATGACACCAATTTGGTAGTGGCTGGCGGCGTTGTAGGGCACGAGCTCGATGGCGCGTTCGAGGGCGGCGAGGGCCGCGTCGCTGCCGGGCACCATGGCCGCTTCGGCCACACCCCAATAGAGGTGCGCCATGAACCAACCTGGGTCGCGGTCCCGGACTTGCGCGAACAGCCCTCGCGCCCGCTCGAACTCGCCCGCGGCTAGAGCCTCGGTGCCGCTCCACAACAGGACGCGTTCCTCCGGCAAGGTTGGCTCCAGACCCTCGAGGCGGCGACGTTCCCGTGCCGCCTCCGGCTCTGCACCGAGCCGCTCGAGGAGCTCGAGCAGGCGAAAGGTGTAGTCGCCGTTCGTCCCAGGCGCGCCGGTCAGCGTGCGCAGGGCGGCTTCGGCCTCAACAAAGCGGCTACCCTGCTCGTACAACTCGGCGAGCGCGGCGAGGGTGCCCGGGTGTTCGGGGGATTCGACGAGGGCACCTTCGAGGGCGGTGAGCGCCTCCGCTGTTTTACCCTGGGCCCGCAAGGCGAGACCGATTTCAAAACGCGCCCCGCGGATCTCCGGCCGTAGCTCGAGGGCACGCCGCAGGTGCGTCTCGACCTCCCGCGGGCGACCGCTGCCGCGCAGGGCGAGGCCAAGTTGGTAGTGACAGAGCGGATGCAACGGGGCGAGCTCAACGGCCCGCGCCAGGGCGGCCCGAGCCGGCTCGCTGAAGGGATGGTTTTGGATCTCGGCCAGGGCCGAGTAATAGGCGGGCGCGTACCAATCCGGATGCCGTCCGCGGAGCTCGGCGAACAACGCGCGGGCCGGCTCGAGCTCACCGGACGCGAGCAATGCCCGCCCCTGGGCGATCATAGCATGGTCCGGTGGCAGCGGGATGCCCAACCCCGCGAGTCGTCGGCGCTCGGCCTCGGCCAACTCCTCGCCGCCGAGGCGCTCGAAGAATCGCACCAAGCGGTAGCCGTCCTCGCTGGCTTCGGGGCTCAACCCGGCCAGGCGCCGCAGGGTTCGTTCGGCTGCCCCCGGCTCGCCCTGGTGCTCGTAGAGGTTGGCGAGGACCAGATAGGTCGCGACGTGGCGGGGCCCGAGCGCCCGGGCTCGCTCGAGCTCGGTGATGGCCTCGCGGTGGCGGCCCTGGCCTCGAACCGCGAGGCCCAGTTGATATTGGGCATCACGGATCCCCGGCCGCAGCTCGATCGCCCGGCGCAGGGCGGTCTCTGCTGCGTCAAAGCGGCCGGCGCCGTTGAGCGCCACCCCGAGGTGATAGCGACAGCGTGGATTGGCGGGCACCAGCTCGGCGGCGCGCACAAAGGCCTCGAGGGCGGCCGCGCTGCCCGGGCTGATCCGGCTCTCGGCGATTCCCCAATAGAGATGCCCGAGGTACCAGCCGGGCAATGCCCGCCTTGATTCGCTGAACAGCTCGCGGGCCGACCGGGGGTCGCCTGACTCGAGGGTCACCACCCCGCGTTTGATCAGCTCGGCGGTGGATTCGGCGGCGGCCGTGGACGTGGTCGTGGCAACAACGATCATCCCCAAGCCGAGCAACGCTAGGGAGCGGCGCAGTGCTGCGCGGTTGGGTTGCCGACGCATGGTGTGACTCGCCTGCTCCCTATCTATATCCAGGTGCCCAGTGGCGCAAACCGCCGCGATCGGACGTCGACGCTGGCGGCAGTCTGTCGTATGTTCACCCGTGACCGAATCCGAGCCAGCCCCCCTCGCCTCATCCAAGCCGCCCCGGGCGCGCCTGGCCCGGTTGCTCTCCCTGGCCGCACCTCAATGGCCAGCCCTCGCGGTCGGCACCGTCTTTCTCCTTCTCGGCAGCGGCATGGGATTGCTCTACCCGCAGGCCATCCGGGTCTTTCTCGATGAGGCGTTGCTCGAGGGGAACCTCGCGGTGGTCGACCAGGCTGCGCTGGTGTTGGCCGCCGTCTTTGCCGTGCAGGCCACAGCGGTCGCCGCGCGCTACTACCTGTTCACGGTCGCGGGGGAGCGGATCGTGGCGCAACTGCGGGAGGACCTCTACACCAGCATCATCGCCCAGGAGGTAGGCTTCTTCGACGCCAGCCGCACCGGCGGCCTGACCAACCGCTTGGCATCCGACACCGCGGTGCTCCAGAACACGGTGAGCGTCAACATCTCCATGGCGCTGCGCAGCGTCGTCTCTTGCATGGGCGGCTTGGCCTTGCTGGTGTACACCTCCCCGGTCCTCACCCTCTTGATGTTGGCGGTGGTCCCGCCGATCACGGTCGGTTCGGTGGTGGCGGGGCGACTGGTGCGCAGGATCTCGCGCCAGGTGCAGGACGCCCTCGCCGAGGCCGGCGAGGTGGCCGAGGAAACCATCGCCGGGGTGCGTACGGTGCGCGCCTTTGCCCGCGAGGAGCAGGAGGTGGTCCGCTACCGCGGCGCCGTCCTGCGCGCCTTCGAGCTGGCCCGCCGCCGCACCCGCTACGGTGCCTGGTTGCAAGGCGTAGCCTCCTTCTTCGGTTTTGGCTCCCTGGCGATCGTGCTCTGGTACGGGGGCCGGCTGGTGCTCAACGACGAGATGACGGTGGGCGAGGTGACCGCCTTTTTGCTCTACACCGGCGTCGTGGCCATGGCGCTCGGCACCATGGCCAGCCTGTGGACCGATTTCATGCGGGCGGTGGGTGCGGCGGACCGGGTGTTCGAGTTGATCGATCGTGCTCCCCTGATCCCCAGCCACGGCGGGTTGATCCCCGATCACCTCGATGGTCGGCTCGCCTTCGAAGGGGTCGGTTTTGTCTACCCGACCCGACCGGCGGTACAGGTGCTCAGCGACGTCAATCTCGAGATCGACGTGGGCGAGCGGATCGCCTTGGTCGGCCCCTCCGGCGGCGGCAAGTCGACCATAGGGAACTTGATCCCGCGTTTCTATGACCCCCTCGTCGGTCGGGTGGTGGTCGATGGCCACGATCTGCGGGACCTCGATGCCGAGTGGTTGCGTCGCCAGATCGCGATTGTGGCCCAGGAGCCGATCCTGTTTTCCACGACCATCGCCGAAAATATCCGCTACGGCAGCGGCGCCACCAACGGCGCGGTCGAGGTGGCCGCCGAAGAGATCGAGCGCGCCGCCCGCACCGCCAACGCCCACGATTTTGTGATGGAGTTCCCCGACGGCTACGAGACCCTGGTGGGGGAGCGCGGCGTGCGCCTGTCCGGCGGGCAGAAGCAGCGCATCGCCATCGCCCGGGCGGTGCTCCGCGACCCGCGCATCCTGATCCTAGATGAGGCCACCAGCGCCCTCGACGCCGAGAGCGAGCATCTGGTCAAGGAGGCGCTCGACCGCCTGATGCGGCAGCGCACCACCCTGATCATCGCCCACCGGCTCTCCACCGTGATCGGCGCCGATCGCGTGGTGGTGATCGATCGCGGTCGGGTGCTGCAGATCGGGCCCCACGCTGAGTTGATGCAGCAGGAGGAGGGGCTCTACCGGCGGTTGGTGGAGCACCAGTTCGTAGAGGCCTGAGGCATCACCGAACATTCACGTCTTCTTCGTTTTCGCTTCACCTGCCGGCCCCAGGTTGATCGAAACAACACAGGAGGACTCCATGCCGATCACCGCTCTCATCATCGCCGCGCTCACCGCCGGCCCGATCCTTCCGACGCCCGAGGACCTAGGTCTCGGGCGATCCGTCGACGGCCCTGAGCTCGCAGATCTCGACGCTCTGGTGACGACCATCTCGATCGATGGCTGCGAGCGACGGCTGCTAGGCAACAACCGCTACCGCTTCGCCGAGGCCGAGATCTCCTGCGCTGCCTTTGCCAGCTTCGCTCTCGTCGCTCGAGTGCTGGCGCGCGGCGATGATCGAGCCACCGGCCCCGAACTTGAAGCGCTCGCCCGGCTCTTGGACATCAGCCTGAGCGACCGTGCCACCGGCGTCTTCGCCCGGGGCGAGTCGGTTGCGCAGGTCGGTGCCCGCCGCCTGCCCGCGAGCGTACTCTACCGCGGCTATCTCCTCCTCATGCTCGCTGGGATGGAACGGGTCGGCGCCGCTGACCAAGACGCCCGTGGTCTCTTCGACAGCCTGGCCGAAGGCTTGCGCGACGACTATGGCGAGACTCCGCTGTTGCCCTCCTTCGGTCGGGTCACCTGGCCCTGCGACAACGCCCTCGCCGCCTCGGGCCTGACGTTGCACGGACGCCTCAGGAACGAGCCCGCCTCCACGCGATCCGGCAAGCGGCTGGCGACGTTTCTCGGTGAGCTCAGCCGCCTACCCAGCGGTTTTCCTACCCGCACCAACCGCCAGGGCGGCGTGATCCTAGCGAGCCCCCGCGGCTCGGTACTCGCCTGGACCGCTGCGTTTCTGTCCATGGGTGGGCACCCACAAGCGGAGCACTTCGCCGATCTCCTGCTCGAGGACTTCTGTGACCAGCGCCGACTCGTTGGGTTCGAGGTCGCGGCCTGCCGCGAGTGGCCTCGCGGGGTCTCGCGCCGGGCGGACCAAACCAGTGGTCCAATCATCAAGGGCTACGGGGTCGGCGCCAGCGCTCTCGCCATCGCGGCCACGGGCGCCACCGGTCGTGGGCGATGGCACCAGCGCCTGCTCAATCTCGGCTATCGGGTGGGTCTCAGCGGCCTGACCGCCCGGCCCGACCGTTTCCCCTTGGAGAACGCCATCCTGCACTGGGCACGATCGGTTCAATCATGGTGAGCCGACGCCAGCGGAAGCCTGAGGCGGATCACCACCTCTGGTGGTCCGCTCTCTTCGAGGCTCACGGTGCCGCCGTGGGCCTCGGCGACGCTGCGGGCGATCGCCAGGCCCAGGCCCGTACCGTCCGTCCGGCGACTGACGAAGCGTTCGAACAGTTTGGGCCGCAGGGCCTCGGCAACCTCGCCCGGGTTAGCGATCCGGATCTCCAGCTGCTGCCGGGCGATCACGGCGCGGACCGTCACCTCGCCGCTCGCCGTGTTCTCCACCGCATTGGCTAGAAGATTGGTCAGGGCCCGGCGCAGCCAGACCGCGTCGCCGCGGAGGCTCGGTAGGCGCTGGTGGTCAACGTTGATCGAGATGCCGCGCTCGGTGGTGGTTGGCGCCAGATCCGTGACCGCCTCGGCGAGAAGCTCGGTGATGGCCACCTCCCCCTCCCGATCAACCCCGCGGGCCTCGAGACGCGAGAGCGCCAGGACATCGCTAACCACACCCTCGAGGCGCGCGGCGGCTGACCTGATTTGCGACACCAGCCTCGGCCCGGCCTCCGGGTCCGAGAGTCCACCCTCCTCGAGGGCTTCGGCGAGCGCTGCGACCGCCGCGATCGGGTTCTTGAGCTCGTGGGAGAGATCCTGGGTGAGCCGTTCGATCAGGTGCTTGTCCTCTAGCTCGCGGCGCATCTCCTCGAACGCAGAGGTGAGCTCTGCCACCTCGCGCCCCTTTGGTTTCGGTAATGCTGCGGTGCGGTCACCGGCCGCCACCCGACGCGTCGCCCGGGTCAGGCGCAGGATTGGCTGGCCTATGGAGCGCCCGACGAGGATAGCGCCGACGCTGGCCAACAGCACACAGAGCAGGGCCAGGGCCGCCACCTCCGGCGCGATGTTCGCCAGGATCGTTCGGACTCCGAGCGCCGGTCTGATCACCCGCACCGCTCCAAGCACTTCGGCGCCGAGCAGGCCCCGTCGCACCGGGGCCGCAGCTGCCACCCGCGAGCCGGCGAGAACCACCGGCTCGGCTAGGGCCTGTCCCGCCAGCGCCGCCCGGACCGCCGCGCCAGCCGCCCTGTGCTCCTCGGTGTCCGTGGTGTCGAAACGCAGCTCTGCGGCGTGGTTGAACAGTTGGATCCGGGTGGTGTGCTCCTCGCCCATCGAGAGCCAGGCGCTCGCCGCCCGCAGTCGTTGGGATGCACCATCGAATGAGGCCCCGGTCCGGTCGAGCCCCCGAGACGCGATGGCCGCGATCAGGGTGGCGTTCTCTCTCGCGGCCTCAAAGGCGAGGACGTCGGCGCGCGCCTGCACTCGGCCGATGACCAGGTAGGCGAAGGCGGCGGTGGTAACCGCCGAGATCCCGGCCACGGCGAGCAACACCTGGCTGTTGATCGAGAGGAACGGCCTCATTCCCGGGCCCGGTAGCCGATGCCGCGCACGGTCTCGATCAGCTCCGCATCGGCGCCGGCGGCGCGCAGCTTTTTGCGCAGGCTCTTGATGTGGGCGTCGACGGTGCGGTCCGTGACCGTGACCTCGTGCCAGACGCGATCGAGCAGCAGGTCGCGGGTGAAAACGACCCCGGGGCGGGCGCACAGGGTGGCCAGGAGATCGTGCTCGGTGCGGGTCAGCTCGATCACTTCCTCCCCGAAGGTCACCCGCCGGCGGTCGGCATCGATGCGCAAACCGCTGGAGGTTTCAACCCCCGGTGTGCCCACCGTCCGGCGCAGAACTGCCCGCACCCGCGCCACCACTTCACGGGGCGAGAAGGGCTTGGTGACGTAATCGTCAGCGCCGAGCTCGAGGCCGACGATGCGATCGATCTCCGAATCACGACTGGTGAGCACGATCACCGAAAGTGGGACGCGCTCGTCGCCGCGTCGAAGCTCGCGCAGCAGGTCCTCGCCATTGCCATCGGGCAATCCGAGATCGAGAATCACTAAGGCGATCCGCCCGCCGGCCAATGCCGCGCGAGCCCCAGCCAAGGTCTCGACGTGCTCCACGCGGAAATGATCGCGCTCCAGCATGAAGCGCAACGACTCGGCGATGCCGGGTTCATCCTCGACGATCAGAATGTGGTCAGGGTCCACGTATGGCGTTTGTAGCCCGCGGCGGGGCGGTCGCTCAAGCGGGGAGGGTAGGGTCCGGAGAGCGCTTCCCCCCGCCGCCGCCGCCCCGGTAGCTAGCGCCCGCATCGCCGCGACTGCACGTGCCCCGGGTCCCAACCCAGATCCCATTGTGCCCAGAAACGGTTCCGGCGGCTCCAGGCGCCGCCCCAGGTCAGCCCCTGAGCGCGGGCGGCCTTACCCATGGCGTGATAAAACTCGGCGCGGTCGGCGCCGCTGAGCCGATCGGAACCCGCCAGGATGTCCACCGCCAGAGATGCCGGTCGCCCCGAGGCGTTGGCGCGATTGTGACAACTGCGTCCACCCATCGCCCGGGTGGCGATACCGCCACCGTAGGATTCCACGATG
>JAUUZB010000680.1 GCA_030590185.1 Deltaproteobacteria bacterium | reverse complement strand
TACCCTCAAAGGCGTAGGCATCCTCCTCCGGGGTGAAATAGATGTCGAAGGGCCGCTCCACCGAGTGGGGGTCGTAGCGATCGACCGGCTGGCGGGGGCTGGAGTGACCGCCGGTCGCCGCGCTGGGGTCGGTGCGGGCTTGCGGATCGGTATTGGGGACCAGGGGCAGGACGGGCTGACCAATGGGAAGGGGCATGGGGCAATCCTAGTAAGCGTCGAGACGGCGGCCTTCAGCCGTCGTCGTCGCTCTCCTTGGTGAAGCTGAGGCGGGCGATCACCGGATCGTGATCGCTGTCGCCGTCGTGGAACTCGGAGTTGACGTGGACCGGCTCGAACTCGACCCGGTCGCGGTTGGTCTCGTTGACCAGGATGTGATCGAAGGCCTGAGCGAGGCCCCGGAAGTTGATCGTGTGGCGGTCCGCCTCCGGGATCGTCTCGGTGAGGTTGAGCAGCTGATCCCCGGCCACCGCCTTCATGGCCGTGCTGTGCTCGGTGGTGTTGAAATCACCGAGCAAGACGACGTTGGCCTCTGGGTCGGCGGCCAGCTTGTCGGCGACCCAGGCGTTGAGCGCCTCACCCTGGGCGAGGCGGCGCTCGAGGTTGCGCACCTTGCGGGGTTGGATGGCGCCGAACAACGGCGTGCTGCCGCCGGGGGAGCTCAGGTGGTTGTTGACCACCGTCACCCGTTCGTCGCCAAAGGCAAAGGTAACCGCCAGGGACTTGCGGCAGCGGGCGAAGACCGCGTCGTGGCTATCGATGTCGGGATCGACCTCGTCACCGATGCGCCCTTCACTGCCCGGCACCACCGAGACGCGGTCGAGCCTATAGAGGTAAGCGTTGCGGATGTTGGCGCCGGGTTGGCCACCGTCGAGGCCCGGGGTGGGCGGCACGTCGACGAAGCCGTAGGCCGGCCCGCCCGCCGCGGCGATGGCGTCGATCAGGGTTTGCAGGGTCTCGTCGGCCTCCACCACGCTGGAGGTCTCGGTGCCGTCGTTGTCCTGGACCTCCTGCAGCCCGAGGATGTCCGGGGTGCGCAGGTTGTCCACGATGTGCCGGGCGATGGCCGCGAACTTGCCGCTGCCGACGTCGTCGTCGCGGTTGTACTCACTCGCCACGATGTCCGGACTCTCGACCTGGGGGTCGAGGTTCTCGACGTTGTAGCTGGCGATGGTGAGCGCCGTGGGGGTGCCGACCAGGGTAGTAACCGTCGGCTCGAGGTTACCCGGGGTGACCTCGAACTCCTCGGTGGCCACGACGCCGTAGAGCCCAGCCTTGTAGGCCATCACCCCGACGATGTTGCCGACCTTGTCGCCGACGTTGGCGTAGGGGGCGAAGCCCGGGAGGGTCGTCTCACTGGCCGCGACGTGGAGCCGGTTCGGGTTGTCGGTGGCCGGGTTGTAGGTCAGGCCGCCACGATCGGTACGCGCACCGGCGTAATCGCCGTTGTCGGCGAGGGCGACGATACGGTTGCGATGGCTGGCGCCGATCACCACCGCGTTCTCCACCGTGACCCGGGCGTTCTCGAGGCTCTCGTAGGTGTCGATCGCCCGGCGCAGATCCTCGCGCGGCAGCTCACGTCCCCCGGGTCCGAGCCGCACCGCCGCCGGCAGGGGATTGCCGCTCGACTGGACCTCGACCCGGGTCTTGCCGCGGATCTGGGTCGAGGGCAGCTCATCCTTGCGATGCTTGGGCCGGGTGTACTCGGTGACCGTGCCGTAGACCTCCACCGCATCGCCGGCCGTCACCTCCGGCGTCGCGTCGGTGTAGACGTAAATGCCGTCGGAGGTCCGGTCGTCGCCATCCCCGGTGGCGTCCTGGAGGTAGAAACCATCCCGGCCCACGGCGGTGACCACGCCGTAGGTGGTGACCTCCTGGCCTTCGTAGGGGGAGCGGTCCCCGGTGCCCTGGATGCTGTAGATGTTGATGTTCTTCGCCTTTGGCTCAGTCCCGTTTTGTGGGCGCTTCGCGCCTCATTTTAACCCTTCGCCTCCGGCGAAGTACGGGTTCACGTACGGCTGCCCTGCTTCATTATATTCTCGGCAGCGGTGGCGGGAAAGTTGCGGCGGGATCGGGTCTTTTGGGTGACCCGCCGGGGTAATTTCCTTATTACTTTCAGCAGGTTGAAGCGACCCCGATCGGCCGAGGCTCTTTCATTCAGATCGAATCGCTCGGCAAGGTGAACCAGAAGGTCGCGCCACATCCCGGCTCGCTGTCCACCCCTACCCGTCCGCCTTGGGCCTCGATGGCGAGACGACAAAAAGCCAGACCCAGGCCGAAACCCTTGCTCCGCTCCATGGGCGGCTGGCCCCGTCCCTGGGTGTATTTCTCGAATATCCGCTGCCGGTCACCCGGGGCAACGCCCGGACCACGATCGGTCACGGCCACCTTCAGGTGCTCACCCAACGTCGAGACCCGAACGACGATGGGCTCGCGGGTACCCGAGAATTGCATCGCGTTGCTGAGCAAATTGCCAACCACGCGTACGACCAAGTGACCGTCACACGAGGCGTTGGCGATCGCACCGCCAGCGTCGATCGTCAGCCGCCCGCCCAGATCCGCATCCCCGAACGAGACGACGGCCTCATCGACGAGGGACACCAAGGATTGAGAGGAAAGATTGAGGGGCATCTTGCCCTCCTCTAGGCGGTTCACGTCGAGCAACGAGTTGACCATCTCGGTCAGACGTTGGGCTGCGGCCATGGCCTGCTGTAGACAGGCTACATCCTCTCGATCCAACGGCCCGCCGCCGGAGCCGGAGCCGACGACCAGATCCAGGATTCCCACGATCCCAGCGAGGGGCGAGCGCATGTCGTGGACCACCATGTGGATGAGCTCGTCACGCAATTCCTCCATCTGTTTGAGGCGCTGGTAACTGCCGCTCAGGGCCAGGTTCTTTGCCTCGAGCTGTTGGTGCAGCTGTCGCAGCCGCAGGTGCGTAGCGACCCGCGCCAGCACCTCCGGGGGACGCGGTGGTTTCACGACATAGTCGACGCCACCCACGGCAAAGGCCTGCGCCACATCGGCGGCGGCATCCAGGCCGCTAATGAAGATGACGGGCACGTCGCGCGTGCGTTGGTTGGTCTTGAGCCGTCGGCACACATCGTAACCGTTCAACCCCGGCATGTTGATATCGAGGAGGCAGAGGTCGGGGAGACGCTCTTCGATCCAGGTCAACGCCGCTTCACCGTCGGAGACGCGATGCGCTTCGTAGCCGTCCGACCGCAGCATCCGCACCAAGGCCAGAGCCACCGTGGTGCTGTCATCGACAACCAGAATACACGGGCGGCTGTCGGGCTGGTCGGGTTGCTCTGTCACGGTCGTTTTTTCCTGGGCGGGGCTAGGAGCTCGTTTCCCGCCGACGAAGGCGATTGTTGAGGGCCTGGCGAGTCAAGCCCAGCATGGCCGCGGCGATCTTCTGGTTTCCGGCGGCCCGATCCAACGCTTCCTCGATCAGGAGCCACTCCTGTTGTTTGAGGGTCGGGAGGGGATCAGGGAAGGGCATCGCGGCCAACGGGGCCGGCGCTTCTCCGCCGGGGTCCGTCGTGCCCTGGGGCCCCGGCGCGATCTTCTCCAGAAAGGACTGGGTGGACAACACGGCGCCACGGCTGAGGCTCACCGCGTCGGAGATCATGGCCTCCAGCTCACGGATGTTGCCCGGGAAGCGGTAGGTTCCCAGCAGCACCAGCAGCTCGGGCGGGATGGCCGGCGGCTTCTTGTCCAGCTCCGCGGCGCAGGTTTCGACGAAGTGCTCGACCAGCGAGGGGAGGTCCCCCTTGCGCTCCCGCAGCGGGGTCAGTCGCACCTGGTGGGCGGTGAGGCGATAGAAGAGATCCTTGCGGAAGGTACCCTCTCGCTGTCGGACCTCCAGATCGCAGTGGGTGGCCGCCACGATCCGGGCGTCGCTGGCCTTGGGG
>JAUUZB010000285.1 GCA_030590185.1 Deltaproteobacteria bacterium | reverse complement strand
TAGGTGCGAATCTCCTTACTGACCTGACGCACAAACGTGTTGAACGCGTCTGGGTCAGCGATCGACGGCCGGCCAGTGCCCGAGACGGAGATCGCCTTGAGCTTCTTGGCGCCCATCACCGCCCCGAGACCGGAGCGGGCCGCGATCCGACCGCCGTCGGTGACCACCCCGGAGATGAGCGACAGGTTCTCCGCTGCCTGGCCGATGGTCGCGAACTGCGCGCTCTTCTGGCCGATCTCCTCGCGCAGGGCGATCTCGGTCTCGATGGCGTCCTTGCCCCAGAGGTGGGCGGCGTCGATCAGCTCGGCCCCGTCGGGGGATACTTTTAGGTAGACCGGTTTTGCGGAGACGCCGGTGAAGAAGATGCCGTCCACGCCGCAGCGCTTGATCGCCGGTGACAGGTGGCCGCCGCAGTTGGCGTCGCCCCAACCGCCGGTGAGCGGCGACTTGCCGGCGAGGATCCAGCGGCCGGAGAATTGGACGCTGGTGCCGGTGAGTAGACCCGAGACGAAGGCGAGGATGTTGTCCGGGCCGAGTGGGTCCGCGTCCGCCGGGATTTTATCGTAGAGGATGCGCGCCGCGAGGCCCGCGCCGGAGAGCACCTCTTCGTACACGCGATCGTCGACCTCCTCGATGCGGGTGGTGCCCGCGCTAAGGTCGACCCAGAGAACCTTGCCCATGTATGCGTTCGGCATCGTAGGATCCTCGCGTGGTTTGAGTGCGCCGGGAGTATCGAGTATCGAGTCGGGGTGCGCAACCCAGCCCACCGGGAATAAACGAACTATTACTTCGCGTTATGCGCAGTATTATGTGGCTAGATAGCTCCCTCTGTACTATTCTCGGAGCATGAGCACCAAAAACGAGCTGCTCGAGGGACTCGCCGCGCTCGGCGAGCTATTGGCGCGCCGCGGGCTTCAGTTCGACCTGGTGGTGATCGGCGGCGGAGCGCTCTTGCTGCGGGACCTGATCTCGCGGCCCACGCAGGATTTGGACATCGTCGCCACCATCGAAGCCGGCAAGTGGAGGATGGCGAGCAAGCCGTTGCCCGAGCAACTAGTCGAGGCCATCCGAGAAATCGGCGAAGCCTTCGATCTTCCGCGGGAGCCCAGGGACGACAAGGACTGGCTGAACCCGGGGCCGGCGTTTCTCCTGAAGCTCGGCCTGCCAGATGGCTTCGAGGGCCGTGTCGACATACGGACGTTTCACGACCTGACCGTGCACATAGCAGCGCGCGTCGACCTCATCACCCTCAAGGTCTGGGCGGCGACGGACAGCACGCGCGGAGCTCGTCGCCATGTCGACATCGACGACCTCCAGACGTTGTCACCCACGAGTGAGGAGCTGCGGATTGCCATCGATTGGTGCGCGCGGCAGGACGGACGTCCCGACTTCGTCGAGAGCGAAGTCGAGCCGCTCCTCGCCCAGCTGGGCGTCGACCTCGAAGAGATCGGGAGATGAAGGAGCTGCACGAAGCAACCACCGATCTCCTCTGGAGCCTCTGGTCCGAGCTCGGTGCGCCGGGGGGAGGGCGTGCACATCGACAACTAGTGCTCGACCCCGAACCACTGATCGCGTTCACGCCCCATCTCGCGAGGCGGGACAACCGTCTGCTGGGGCTCGCCTTCGACTGGTGCATTAATCACTCCGCTCAGGTCTCAAAATCACGCCTCAAGGGCTTGAGTAGATCCCTCCCGGAATCGGCACGCTCGAAGCTTGCTGGGTTCAACGGTGCGCTCGAACCTCACGGAGTCGCGTGGCGCCCAACGGGCGATCCGCTCGAGCTCGAACGCCACCGCGAGCGGATTGCTCTGCCGATGGACCGGCACGCGTTGTTGGTGTTTCGCATCAGAGCCATTGCCGGTGTCTCGACCCGGGCCGACGTACTCACCCGACTGCTGTTCACCCCAGCCAGTGGTGCCAGCGTCGCCGACCTCACCCCGTCCGGCATGTCGCGGCGGGGCGCGGAGCTCACCCTGAACGAGCTGGCACGAGCCGGTTTGGTTCGGGTGCACGGCTCGCCACGCCAGCGCCGCTTCAACCTCACCGACCGCGAGAGCTTCTCCCGGCTAGTGGGAGCCGACCGCCTTTCTTGGTGGGATTGGCGACGCGTGTTTGCACTCGTGGCTCGCCTGACAGGGTTCGTCGAAGCGGAGGATCAATCTGCTCGCATCAACAGGGTTGCCGCAGTCGCCACGCGCAAAGAGGTCGCAGGCCTGGCCGCGGCCATGGGAATTTCTGCGCCGCCACTGCTCGATGGTCGCCGCGATGCGTTCGATGTGTTGGCAAAGTGGAGCCTCCAGGTAGCTCGGGGGCTTGCTCGTGGGGAAATGTGACTGGCATCGTACGACGTCAGTCATGGACCGTCGTGACGGATCCGGAATGCACCACGCGTGGTTTGAGTGCCCCGGGGGTATCGAGTATCGACTCGACGTGCGCAAGCAGGCTCACCCATGGAGAAACCGATGAAGAAGCTACTCGTGGTGGCCGCGGCAATCATCCTGGTGCTCGGTGGCGGCCTGTTGCTCATGGCCGCCTTCCCCGAGGCGGTGATGGCCTTCCTCCTGCGTCCGGGTGATTCCTTCGATCTGGCCAAGGCGCCCCCCGCGCCCGACTATGCGGATGCCCGCTACTGGGCGGCGTTGCCGGACCGCAAGGATCACGCCGATTGGTTGCCCGAGGGCACGCCCGTGGTCGACCGCCAGGCCACCGCGTCGGCGGACGCATTCTTCATCCACCCGACCACCTACTATGGCAGCGAGCATTGGAACCCGCCCTTTGACGACCCGGGTGCCAACGAGATGACCGCGGTCACCATCGCCAGCCAGGCGAGCGCCTTCAATCAGTGTTGTCGGGTCTACGCGCCCAAATACCGCCAGGGGACGATCGGCGTCTTCATGGGGGCCGACGACAATGGCCTGGCCGCCCTGCGCATCGCCTACACCGACGTGCGCGCCGCCTTTCGTTTCTATCTCGCCCACCACAACCAGGGGCGGCCGTTCATCATCGCCTCCCACAGTCAGGGAACGCTCCATGCCCTGCGTTTGCTCGAGGAGATCGACCGCGGGCCCGAGCGCGAGCGCCTGGTGGCGGCCTACATGGTGGGCTACCGGCCCTCCCTCGAGGCTCTTCGCGAGCGCTTGCCCACCATCAAACCGTGCGCGGCGCCGACCGACAACGGTTGCCTCGTGGGTTGGGACACCCACGCCGAGGATGGTGACCAGAGCTACGAGGCTGACGTCTACCACTGGGCGGGCGACGAGCTGGTGCCGAGCATCGGCGTCGACCGGCTCTGCACCAACCCGGTCTCCTGGTCCCTGGATGGGGCCTTGGTCCCCGCTGAGCAGCACCGGGGCGGTGTCTCGATCCGCACCACCGAGCCGTTCCCCGGTCTCTTCGCTTTACTGTTCGGCGATCGACCCCTCGGCATCGAGATTACCGGCCTGCACGCGCCGCGGGTCGGGCAGAACACCGCCCACTGCGTGAATGGCCGCCTGTTGGTCCCACATCAACCGCCGCCCTATGAACCGATGGACCCGAGCGGCAGCTACCACCTGTTCGACTACGACTTCTTCTACATGGACGTGCGGCACAACGCGGTGGCGCGGGTCGAGGCGTTCCTGGCAGCTCGGGCGGTCGCCCTCACGGCCCAAAGAACCCCGCCTGCGCCCCCGGTTGCACCAGTCCCTGACTGACCCGCAGCGCCGACTGGGAGACCATCTGAAACACCTGGCGCAGGGCGGTCGGGGTCGCGTCTTTTTGCACCGCCACGCAGCCCTTGGGGATACCCATCTGTCGCGCCACCCGCCGGAAATCCGTGTCGTCTCCTACCCCGACAAAGGCGAGCACGAACTGCTCCGAGGCGAGCAGGTCGCGGCTGATCCGCGCGCACTCGTGGACCTGGCGAGCTGAGCCAGTGTCCTCGCCATCGGTGATGGCGACGATGACGCTGCGGCATGGCGTCCCTGAGTCGCGCAACTGCTGGGCGTAGGCGACGTTCGCCGCGAGGGCATCACACCAGGCGTCGTAGAGCACGGTCATGCCTGCGGAGCGGTAGTTCCTGTGGTTGAGGCGGGTGGCGTCCCCCACCGGCACGTAGGAGTGAACCGCCTGGTGCTCGTTGGCAAAGGTCCACAGCGCCACCAGGATCTCCTCCGCCTCCCGGCTGCCGGCAAAGGCGTCGAGCAGGGCGTTCTGGCCGGCGCGTACCGACTTTTCGAGGCCGGCGTAGCCGATGCTCGAGGAGGCGTCGATGAGGACCGTGATCAAGGTGACGTCGGTGGCCACGATATCCTCCATGGCCATGCCCGCGGCGCCCGCCACCACGATCGGTCCGAGGTGTCCGGTGAGCAGGCTCGAGGTCTCGTCCGTGATCACACCATCGCGGGCGGCGGCGTCGAACAGATCGTTGAGCTGCACGAGCTGGGTTGGTTTGCTGCTGGCCATGGTCTCCTCCTGTGGAAAGCTGTTCAAGGTAAGAGGATGGGGTCGGTGGTCTTGACGATGTGCATGCCGCCCGCCTTGAAATCCTCGAAGGCGCGGTCGGCGACCTTCGGGAAGTCGAGGGCCGGCGGCAGCGGGTCGAGGGGCGGCGCCGGAACTGGGCTGGTGGCGTCCTCCAAGATCCAGATCTTGTCGGCGAGGGCGGGGTCGGTTGCCTGGATGCGGTCCCGGATGTCGGCGAGGGTCGACAGGACGCAGTGGCTCTTGGCCTGGCCGAAGACGTAGATCCGGTCGTACTCCATCAGCAACTTGAAGAACGGAGCGTTAAAGCCCCCCACGGACTGGCCGCCGAGCTCGGCCACCTCGGGTGACAGCACCGAGTAATTCTCGGTCATGGCGTGGGTGCCCTTGGTCTCGAAGTGGGTCTGGCGATTGCGCACGATGGAGTGGAAGATCGCGGCCTCCATGAGCGCTGGCATCAAGGCGTGGCTGATGCCGCCGAGCAGGGTGTGGTACGGCCAGATGGTGAGGACATACTTGCCGGTGGCCTCGAGGGTCTTGGTGTACTCGAGCGCCTCCCGCGGGTGGCTGATCGGGCGCCAGGTGCCGGCCTCGACGTCGGCGTGGGTGATCACGGTCAGCGGCGGCGGCGGGTTGCCGTTGGCGTCGATCCACCAGGCCGGGTGGAAGATCTGGAACACCCGGTGGGTGTCCATGGAGAAGTGTAGGCCGGTGATCTTATCGAGGTTGGTGTAGAGCCACTCGATGGTCCGGCGGGTGTCCTCCACCGCCCCCGGCACGCAGAGGCTGGCCTCCGGGTGGATGAAGCCGACCTGGCAGTCGATGCCAAAGGCCGCGATCCGAAAACGGTCCTGGCCGGAGGGCTCGATGGCGTGACGTTCGCGAAAGGCGATCGCTTCGCTGGCGACCTGCGCGGCCCGCTCTAGCCGGATCCCGTCGACGGTGTTGGGGTCGTAGAAGCTGGGTGGGTGCAATGACATGACTCTCTCCTCTTAGCTGAGCGACAACTGGACAATCTCGCGGGGGTGGATGACGTAGACCGAGCCGCCCGGGCCGGGCAGGATGCGGGCGCCTTCGGCCACGAAGGGCTCGGTGTCAACGAAGGTGCTCTCCGGCGCCAAGACGCCGTGGTCGTTCTTTACGCTCATCAGGCCCTCTTCGCTGGCGGCAATAATCTGGCCGCCGAGCATAGCAAACCGGAGGCCCGGGACGAGCAGGGGATGGCTCGGCGTCGGCTCGCCCGAGATGGTCGCGAGTTGGACGCTGGTGTCGTCGAGCAGGTGCAGACTGGTGGTGATCAGGCCAGCCGTCTCCGTGGCGATAGAAACCAGGGCGTGGTGATCGTCAAAGCAGGCATCAACGTCGAGGAGCCTGCCTTTGAGCGGCGGCAGATCGATCTGTTTGATGCCGGGCTCTCCCGGTCGGAAGGTGAAGTGAATCGTGATGTCGGAGGCGCGGAAGAAGCCGTAGCCCAGGCGCTCGCCGAAGTGGAACCAGGTCTGGCCCTCGAGGAGCGCGGCGAGGCGTTGGCCGCTGCCCGCCTCGGTGAGCCACTGCTGATCCAGGAAGAGACAGCGGTTGGAGTAGGTGGCGAACATCGGCAGGTTGCCGAAGCCGGTGACCGTGCGCCGGGAGAGCAGCTTGGCGTCACGTAGCTCGAGGAGCTGGTTGCGTTGTCCGATCCAGGTCGAGCGGCCGGCGAGCCCGAAGCGCAT
>JAUUZB010000042.1 GCA_030590185.1 Deltaproteobacteria bacterium | reverse complement strand
GCAACCCCCGCCTGACGCTCGCGCCCCGGGCTGCGCGCGCCGCGGCTGCGCCCGGCCCGGCCGGTCCAGCCACGCCCGCGCGGCCGGCCCGCGGGCGCCCCGATCCCTCCCGGGTCTACCCGGTTCCCATCGCCGACGCGCCGGTGCGCGGCCCCGCCGATGCCTGGGTGACGGTGGTGGCGCTCTCGGAATACCCCTGCACCTACTGCGCCCGCGCCCACGCCACCCTCAACATCCTGCGGGCGGCCTACGGTCCGGCCCTGCGCCTGGTCTTCAGGCACAACCCGATGCCGTTCAACGAACGCGCCATGCCGGCCGCCATCGCCGCCGAGTGCGCCCGGGACCAGGGGCGCTTCTGGCCCGTGCACGATCTCATCTTCGCCAACAGCCGACAACTCAACGACGTCGCCCTGCGCGACTACGCCGAGCGCGCCGGCCTCGACCTCGAGGCGTGGCAGAGCTGCGTGGCAGAGTCCCGGCCGCGCGCCCGGATCGAACGCGACCGCGCCCGAGCCAGCGAGCTCGGCGCCCGGGTCACCCCCGCCCTGTTCGTCAACGGCCGCTACCTGGCCGGCGCCCTGCCACAGAGCGACATTCGCCGCCTGATCGACGAGGAGCTCGCCCGGGCCGAGGCGAGCGGGATCCCAGCGGCGGACTACTACCAACGCGCGGTTGTCAACGGCGGCGCCGAGCGCTAGGGAACAGGCGGTGGATGAAAGGCGAGATAGGGGGCGACTGCGGCTCGAGCGGCTCGGGGTCGTGCCCTACGAACCGATGCTGGCGCTCCAACGCCAACGCCACGCCGAGGTGCGCGCCGGGGAATGCAGCGACACCCTCTTTCTGCTCCAGCACGAGGCGGTGATCACCTTTGGCCGCAACCGCGGCGCCGAACACCTGCTCGCCACCCCGGATCGCCTCGCGGCCCAGGGCGTCGCCCTGTGTGCCTGCGAGCGCGGCGGCGACGTCACCTACCACGGCCCGGGCCAACTCGTCGGCTACCCGGTGATCGCCCTGCAAGAGGGGGACCGGGATATCCAACGCTACGTAGCGACCCTCGAGGAGATCATGATCCGCACCGCCGCCGACTTCGACGTGCAGGCCGAACGCAGCGAAGGGCTACGTGGCGTCTGGCACCCGCGCGGCAAGCTCGGGGCGGTGGGTGTACGTGTGTCGAATTGGGTCACGCTGCACGGCTTCGCATTCAACCTCAACCCACGCCTCGATCATTTCGAGCTCATCGTGCCCTGCGGCATCGAGGGTCGTGCCGTGACCTCCCTAGGGCGGATCCTCGGCCGGGTCCCGGCGCTCATTGACGTCGAGGACCGGATCGCCCACCACGCCGCCGCCCTGCTCGAACGCGACATCGACGAGCAGCCGGCCACGCCCTTGCCCGAGACCAGTCGCTGGCGGGAGGCGATCTAATCTCATGTCTAGCGATCCGAGCGCCCCTCGCAAACCGCTCCCACCGGTCAACCCGACCGCCGACGAGCACATCCCGAAGCGTGGCGCCGCCGCCCGACGGCCCGAGTGGCTACGCACCAAGGTCGACGTCAACGAGACCTTCACGGAGGTGCGCGGGCTGCTCTCCGGACTGGCCCTGACCACGGTCTGCAGCGAGGCGCGCTGTCCCAACATCTGGGAATGTTGGGGCAAGCACCGCACCGCTACCCTGATGATCCTGGGTGACACCTGCACCCGCGCCTGTCGCTACTGCTCGGTCAACAGCGGCCGACCGGCGCCGCCAGATCCAGAGGAGCCACACAAGGTGGCCGAGGCGGTGGCACGCTTGGAGCTACGACACGCGGTGATCACCAGCGTCGACCGCGACGACCTACCGGACTTCGGCGCTGGCCACTTCGCCGCCACCATCCACGCTATCCGGGCCCGCCACACCTCCAGATCTCTTGCCCCACCCAAAATCGAGGTCTTGATCCCGGACTTCGCCGGCGACGGGGCTGCGCTACGACGCGTGCTCGACGCCGGCCCAGAGGTTCTCGGCCACAACGTGGAGACCGTGCCACGCCTCTACCCAACCCTGCGCAGCCGCGGCGACTACCCGCGCACCCTAGAGGTCCTGCGCCAAGCCGATGCCTACCGCAGGGAACACCAGCCCAGCATGCTCACCAAGAGCGGCCTGATGCTCGGCCTCGGCGAGAGCCTCGACGAGGTACGCGACGTCATGCGTGACCTGCGAGAGGTCAACTGCGACGTGCTGACCATCGGCCAATACCTGAACCCGACCACCGACCACGCGCCCATCGCCCGCTTCTACACCCCGGAGGAGTTCGACGGGCTCGCCGCGGAGGCCCGGGCGTTGGGCTTCTCCCACTGCGAGAGCGGCCCGCTGGTGCGCAGCTCGTATCATGCGCATGCCTATGGGTTTGCGGACGAGGGCTAGCGCCTCGGCAGAGCCGTACGCTCCACAGGTTCGGCTCGCCCTACCCGTTCGCCCTACCGATTCGCCCTACCCGTTCGCCCTACCCGTTCGCCCTACCCGTTCGCCCTACCGATTCGCCCTACCCGTTCGCCCTGAGCGACTCTGATACGCCGTTCGTCCTGAGCGAGCGCAGCGAGTCGAAGGGCGACTTTCTTTGTCCCACCCGAGCCACCCACCGGCCTGCTCCTACAGACCGGGCCCCCCGCCCGAACCCCGATTGGAGATCGCCTAGCAGCTCGTCTACGTCATGCGCGACAGCCTCGAGACCCTGTGGAGAAACAAGTCACTCTGGTTGTTCGGGATTTTCCTTGCCGGTTCCGGCAGCGGCGGGGGCGGTGACACCGGCGCAGGGGGGTCCACGGGAAGCCCAGACATCGAGGGCATGCCGGGCTGGGTCATCGGCCTGATCGTGGGCGCCGTGATCGTGGGGATCGCCGGCGTGATCATGCACCTGATCAGCGAAGGCGCCCTCATCGAAGGCGTGGCCCGCAGCCGGCAGGGTGACGAGCTCACCGTGCGCGGCGGTTTCCGGGCTGGCTGGTCCCACCTCGGCGTCGTGTTCCGCCTCAAGGGGATCGCCCTCACGGTGGCGCTGCTCAGCGCCGGGGTGCTCGGCACCCCCGCCATCCTGCACGAGCTCGGTTTGATCTCGACCCTCGCCGCCGGCCTGCTCACCGTGCCCGCGGTGATCATCGGCGTGCCCTGGTTGCTCAGCCTCTGGATCATCTACAACTTCGCCCTGCGCATCGCGGTGCTCGAAAACCGACACGCCATCGACGCCATCCGCCGCGGCCGGCTCTTTTTTCACCGCCGCCTGCTCGCCGGCCTCCAGCTGATTCTCGCCAACGCCATCGGCCAGGCCGGGATGGGCATCCTACTCGTGCTGTGCGCGATCCCAGCGGCCCCCTTCGCCGGCGTCGGATTTCTCGCCGGAGACTGGCTCGGCGCCGCCATCGCCGGTGGCGCCGTGTTCCTGCCGCTAGTGGTGGCGGTCATGGGCGCCCTCGGCACCTTCCAGTCCTCGGTCTGGACCCTGGGCTTCCTCGCCGAGCGAGAGGCGTAGGCATGAGCGCGGTCGTTCCCCTGTCCCTCGAGGGTTGGCAGCCGCGACCCCGCAGCTCGCTGACCCTCGACTTCACCCTGCTCGCCAGTCGGTTCGGCGGCGAGCCCGAGGACCTCGACGAGGAACGACTCCAGAGGTTGGTCGACGCCGCCCGCCAGGGTGATCGCCTAGCCGCCCAACAGCTCTACCGACAATTCGTGGACCGCGTCTTTCGCACCGTGCGGCCGCTGGTCCAGAACGACGCCGAGGCGGAGGACGTCACCCAGGATGCCATGCTCGCGGTGCTGACCTCCCTCGCCACATACCAACGCCGGCCAGGGACGCGCTTTGTCTCCTGGGTCTTGACCATCGCCGCCCACACCGCCCGACGCCGCTTTCGCCGCCAGCGACCCGAGACGGCGGATCCATTCATCATCGAGGAGCGGGAGGGAGAAGATCCCGAAACCGACGAGGCGATCGACAACGCCCGCCGGCGCCGGGCCCTGTTGCTCGCCCTGGCCGACCTGCCGGAGCGGGAACGCCGGGTCGTCAGCCTGCGCTATGGGGGTGAGCTCAACGCCACCGAGATCGCGGCGATCACCGGCCTGAGCGCCGCCAACGTGCGCAAGCTGTGCGAGCGCTCACGCGAAAAGCTCGGACGACGCATCGAGGAGATCCTAGCGGGAGCAACACCATGACCGACGCCGAGCTGAGCCACGCCTTTGTCTCCCTCGACCCGGGGGCAACCGCCCGCGCCCGCATGGAGGAAAACCTCAACCGGGACCTCGACGCGAGCCAGAGCTCGATGATCGACGAGTGGCTGTCCTTGGTCCGCGTTCGGCCGGTGATGACCCTGGGCTATGCCACCGCCGCGGCAGGCGCGCTGCTGTTGACCACGCCCCTCGGGGCCTTGTCCTTGGCGCTCTTGAAGTGAGCGCCGGGACCACTGTCAGGTCGCCTTGGGCCACTTGTCCGGCGGCGCCACGTTGTCGAGAACGACGTCGTAATTGCAGCGAGCGCAAACCCCCAACCGACCGGCGAGCACCGCCGAGGGGTTGAGGTGGGTGGCGCATTGTTCGTTCTCCCAGCAGTTCGGGCACCAGGGATCCGAATCGCCCTTGGCCCAATAGACACCGGCGTGACGTACCAGCTTGGCGCGCATCTCGCCGCCGGCTTCCAGCTCCGCGACGCGGCCGCGCAAACCGAGATTCTCCTCCTTGAGATCGGAGAAACCCTCGCGGATCACCTGCAGGTGCTCCCGCAGATCCATCAAGGCGTTCGTGATCTCGGCGTTGTCCGGGTTCTTCTTGCTCTCTTTGTAGGCGTCCTTGACCAGATCGACCGAGCGGGACAGGAGCTCTTCTGCGGTTGCCATGCGTCTAGACCTCTCGTTTGGGCGTTGTCTTACACCTTCTGCGCGCTGAGGTCACCGGCGTAACACTCTTCGAGACCGGCCAAATCGAACAGCTCCCCCTCGAACGGCTCGGCGACGTCCACATAGGCCATGAGATTCATGCTCTCGCCCTTTGCCCCGGGCGGCGACCAGTCCGGTGGAGGCTGCAACCAAACGCCGTCGGGCCCGCGCATGTGACTGCGGTCGGTGGCAAAACGGGCGACATAGCGCTGCGCATCAACGACGCGAAAGCGCGGCGCGAGCTCGACCACCCCACGCGCCGCGGCGAAGGTCGACGCCAGGTAGACACGGACGGACTCGGGCATGGCGAGGGTCGTGTCTGGATCCCAGACCCACCAAGCGTCATCCCATTGGGCGATCAAGAAGACGTGATAGTCCCAGACCACCTCGCCGCTCGCCCCGCCGGCCCGCTGATGCTCGAGCAGGCAGGTGCGACCCGGGTTCGACACGAACACCACCCGCCGCTCGAGTCCGGCCAACCCCGGATCCTGACAGAGCCACCAGGCGTTTTCCTCGCAATAGAAGGGTTGATGGTGGAGCGGACCTCGAATTTCCACGCGTTAAAACTCGAGCCCCACCCCGAACCGCAGGTTGAACCCCAACATCTCGAGCTGCCCGAGCGGGATCGGCGGCTCCGGTTCCGGATCCTCGTGGGTCGGCGGCAGGGTCAAGCGCGGCACCACCGCGGCCCGTAGCTGCCATCCCCCCTCGAACAGCCCGAACAGACGGAAGTTCTGCCCCAGCCCCATCCTCGGCAGCAAGAAGCGCACCCCGAGGGTGACGCCAAAGCCGGGCACGAAGCTGTCCCCCTCCAACCCGCCGCTGGTCTCGACCGCGGCCCAGGCGGCCAGAAAGTCGAGGTGGGCGTACGGAAAGATGACGTCGAACAGGCCGTCATGGGGGAAGTGGTAGGAGGCACCGATCTCCAACTCCGTAAAATAGACGCCGACGTAGTCGCCCACGTGCTGACTGAAGTTGAGTCCGGTGCGCACGCCGAGGCCACGCACCACCGGGATCAGATCCCCGAGGTTACGCTCGAGGGAGACAAAACCCTCGATCTGCGCCGAGTCGCCGATCCACTCGTTGCTCTCCGCCATGATCTGCTGGCGCGCGCCGCCGATGGTGATCCGCCAGTGGCCGTCCGTTTTGGGATCCACCGGGGGCGCCGACCTAGCTCGCACCCTCGACCGCTCGACATCGCCGTTACCATCGTGATGGTCGTGGCCGTGTCCGGAGGCCGGCTCAGCACCGGGCACATCGCTGCCCCGCGGGCCTACCGGCGTGTCGAAAACCTCCGGGCCGTCGCCGGGCCGCAGCTGAACGTCACTGCCCCGCGGACCGACCGGCAGGGGATCCACGGGCACCGCCCCGAGATCACGATCGGGTTGGACCGCGCTACCACGCTCCCCAATCATCGGCCCGAAGTCTTCCGGCTCCGACTCGGTGGCGGGGGCGGCGTCGGGTGCTGCTTCGCCGGCTGGATCGGGCGCTACCTCCGGGGCGACCAGCGGGATCGCGGCGTCGGGTGCTTCCGGTTGGGCTTGGGCCACCAAGGCGAGGGCGACGAGAATCGGGGTTGCGGCGATCATTAGTAATATCCTCCGTCGTCGTATTCGTCTTCGTCTTCGTCCGGTTTCTCCTCATCCAACAGGCGGGTATAAAAGATCCCGTGGAAGGCGATGACCGACTCGAGCTCGAGGCTGTCGGTTGGGAAAAAGGTCACATCTCCGTCCGGGTCGGCGTGGTCCACCCAGATGTAGTCACCGATCTCACCGACGTAGGGACCGTCCTCTAGGAGCTCCACCTGGCGTTGGCCGAGCTCTGCGCCAAAAGTCACCTCGGCCAGATAGGGCTCGAAGTCGTCACCGGAGGTCACCACCAGGAGCATACGCTTGCCGTCGTCGACCAGGACCCGGGCATGCGGCGCAGAGTAGAAGCTCATGTCCACTACCTGCCCGCCGGCAGCCAGGTCCAAAATGCCGAGATCCAGACCGCCGTAGTAACTGAGGATGGCGCGGACGCCACCTTCGCCAATCTCGATCGCCTGTACGGGCTTGCCGAGCGACATGACCTCCATGCCGGTGGAGCGGTGCTCGGCGAGCATTAACGGATTGAGCCGCGCTAGCTCGAAATCGTTGTTGGTCGCCGAGTAGCCCAGGCAGAGTGCCTCGCCAGAGCCCGGATCGGTGTAGGCCACGAGGCTGTCGGTGAAGACCGGCGCGTCATAACGCTTGGCCACTCCGCTGTAGCCATCCACCAGGATGAGCTCGTCGCCAGCGGCGGCGAGCAGTAGGCTGCGGCCCTCCTCATCGAAGTAGAGCTCGATATCGTAGACCTGCGCGTCCGGGGTCACGAGGTTGTCCAGGGTCACCACCAGCGGCTCGCTGGCCGGGCCGGTCAGGGCGAGGGTGAACGCGAATAGCTCGCCGTCGTTGGTGCGCACAAAGGCTCGCTCGATGCCGTCGACCTCGCCATCGATGGCGTCGCCAGCGTTGTTGGTGAAGATTACCTCGGCCGGCACCACGCTGCGGTCACTGTCGGTGACCGACACGAAGTCCATGGCGATCATGCGGACCAGGTCGACCGGGATCAGGCCCCCACGCACGAAGACCAGCGCCACTGAGAGCTCCTGAATCTCGGTGGTGGTGCCACCCCCGGAGTGCACCGTGCGCTCGATGCTGAGCTCCTCGGAAAAGACCGCCGCGATCGGCCGGGCGCCGCCGGTGCGGAGGGGCAGGGTCTCGGCGATCGGTGGATTGGACGCCAGATTCAGGACGGCGATGGTGTTCGGAAAGGCGACCAGCGCGTCCGTCGGGCGAACGTTCTCCGGCTGGTAAGCGATGGCGAAGCTACCATCCTCGGAGACATCGATCGCCTCGAGCGACACACCGGTCGACAGGGTCTCGGTGGTGCCGGCCTTGTCACGCACCACCAGGATCTGGTTGCCGCCCGGATCGATCACCAGCACCTGCAAGGAACCCGGGACGTCCGGCCGCGGCACCGAAACCGCCAGCGACGGCGCCTCGCCCGCGTCGATGCGGTGCAGCCGGCGACCGGCGTTCTCGCCGGCTTCGCCCGCTGGGTCGACGATCACCAGAGTGCCGGTGTACTCGTCGATGTAGGCCAAGGCATCGTCGAGGGGCTGGGGCACGCTCACCCGATAGGGATCCATCAGCTCCATGCTCATGCAGCCGGTCAGGAAGATCAGGGAGAGAAAGAGGGCAGGGAGTCTCATGGGTTTAGCTCCATGGCAAAGCCGGTAACGTGACGAAGCTCTTCGCCGCTCGCGTCGATGAACGTCACCCGGCCCCACGGATGGTCCTGGGTGACAAAACTGAACCCGGTCTCTGGCAGATAGCCGAGCTTCAGGGGCATGGCGGCCAGCTCCAGGCGCAGGTCATCGAACCCAACCTCGTGGGTGACCCGCATCAAGCGCGGGGCGCGCTCATCCTGGACCGCCTGGTAGGTGGCCCCCGGCCGCTCGGCGCTCGGCGGCACGAAGGTGAAGCTGCCGAACGGGTAGCTGGAGACCGCCAGTCGTTGGGCGGTGGTGTCGAGGTTGACCCAGGTGACGCCGTAGGCCTTGTCCACCGACTCGTCAAAATCCTCGAGGCTCGGATCCCACAGCGGCTCCCCCTCCTTTTTGAGGTGGGAGAGCAACAGGTGCCGGCCGTCGCCGGCAAAGGCGACCGCCCCAACCGCCTTTTCGAGGTTGATCACCTGGGCCTCCAGGGCGCCCAGATCCACCCGCCAGATCGTCTCGATGGCCAACGTCGGCTCGTAGGCCACCGCGTAGTCGCCGCTGGGGTCGACCGCGATCCGACCTGCGTCGGTGACATTGACCTGCGGCGTCAGCACCAGACAGGGATCCGGAAGGGCGCTGGCCAGCGGCGTCACGGCGATACCGATGGTCCCGGCACCGGCCACCGTTATCAACCGTCCGTCCTTGGCAAAGTCGAAGTCGGTGACGGGGTCTACTGCATCAAAACAAGACACGGCGCCGTTGACCATGTCGATGATGTGCACGACACTCGCCTCGGCGTAGCGCATCGCCGCCAGGCTCGCATCAGCGTCCACCAGGATCTCCAGGGCGCTCTCGTCAAAGAAGATCTGCGGTTCGGGCTCGGCCAACGATCCGTCCGGCTCGAATGGGGAGCCGAGGACGATCGGGGTGAGGGTGTCCTTGCCGATCACGACGGCGCGGGTCCCGTCGGCGGAGAAACGCACGTCCCGGGGCTTAAAGCCGACCGCCACCTTGACGATGCGCGGATCGCCGTCGTCAAAAGGCGTCTCCCCGTCACCGAGGTAGAGGACGCTCACCTGATTCAGGTTTGCCGCCCCTGGTTGGCGCTCAGCCGCCCGCGGGTCGTCGCAGTCGTAGTAGATCACCACGTGCTCGCCGGTGGGGGAGAGCGCCAGGTGGGAGACATCGATTGCTGTCACCCAGGCAGCGCGGACCGGCGGCTCCTGGCGATGGTCGAAGACCTCCACCAAGTCGTAGCCGTCGAGCAGCACGGTCAGCTCCCGGCTGCCGACGACCGCGAGGGCCATTGGCGCGAGCCCGGCGGTGTAGGCCTCCACCTCGAGGGTGACGCTGTCGATGCGCAACAGGCGGCGCTGCTCGACCTCGAGGGAGAAAACGTAGCGGTTGCTGGTCAGCGGGTCGCGGGCCGCGCCGGGTGGTTGGATCGGTGGCGCGTCCGGCATGCAGGTGTCGAATTCGCAATGGAACCCGGCGGGGCAACCGCCGCCGCAGGGTGGATCCCAGGTGCCGCCGGTGTCGCCATCACCGTCGGAGTAGGCATTGGTGGATTCGCCACCGCTGCGCTCCTCCGGCAGAGGGACCGTATCGAGACCGCAGCCGGTCGCGCCCAGCAACAGCCCCGCTAGCATCACTAGTATCAGGGGTATGAGCTTTTTCACCTGGTCCTCCTCGTTCACTCGACACCGATGGCGAAACCGGTGACGTGCCGCAGATCACCGCCCTCAGCGTCGATAAAGGTCACCCGTCCCCATGGATGATTCTGGGTCGCGTAGATTCGATCCGAGGCGGTCAGGTAGCCGAGCTCGAGGGGCTCGGCCACCAGATCGATCCAGCTATCGTCAAAGCCGACCCCGTGGTTGACCCGTAGAAGCTGCGGCTCTGCCTCGTCCGACACCGCCTGGTAGGTCGCCCCCGGCCGCTCGTCGGTGGGCGGCACAAAGGCGAAGGAGCCCAGCGCTGCGTCGTTGACCAACAGGCGGTGGGCGTCGGTCTCGAGGTCGATCCAGGTTACGCCGTAGGCCCGGTCGACCGCATCCTCTAGATCTCCGCCCCAATCAGGAACACCCTCCTTCTTGAGGTGGGAGACCAGAGCGAAACGACCGTCACCGGCAAAGGCGATCCCCTGGACCGCCTTCTCCAGGCGAATCATCCGCGCGCTGAGGTCGGCGAGATCGACCCGCCAGAGCTGCTCCACGGCGAGGTCCGGATGGTAGCTGAGCGCCAGGCTGCTCGCCGGGTCCAGCGCGATGCGCGTGGCGTCGCTAACCGTCAAGTCCGGCACGAGCGGCGCGCAGGTCTCGGCGGTGGCGTCACTGAGATCGACCAGGCTCAGCCCGGTGTTGCCGTCCTCGAGACCGAGATCGAACTGCACGACCAAGCGGCCGGCGGCGGTAAGCGCCATGTCGGTGATGACACCGTCCGCCTCAAAACAGGTCGTGGTGCCGTCGCTGAGATCGACCAGGTGCAAGAGGTCGGCCTCGGCGTAGCGCAGCAGCGCCCGCTCGGCGAGGGGGTCGACCAGGATCTCAGTGGCGCTACGGTCAAAGACCACGCTGAGCTGTGGTGTCGCGATGCTCTCCCCTGGGACGAAGGGTGAGCCGAGGTCGATGGGCGTCAACTGGTCGCGGCAGATGATCACCGCTCGGTTACCGTTGGCCGAGAAGCGTACATCGCGGGGCGACATGCAGACCGTGGTGTCGACCAGGCGTGGGTCGTCATCCGCAAAGGGCGTCTCGGTGTCGCCGACAAACAGAACGCTGACCTGATTGATGGCGCCAACCTCCGGCTGCCGGCCCGGGGAGCGCGGGTCATCCCAGTCGTAGTAGGCGATGACATGCTCGCCGGTGGGGGAGACCGCGAGATGGGACATGGCCCAGGCGGTGTTCCAGACCGCGCTCACCGGCGGGTCGACGCGGTGATCGAGGACCTCCACCAGGTGATAGGCATCGAGCAGGATCGAGAGCTCGCGGCTGCCGACCACCGCGAGATCCATGGGCGCGAGCCCGGCCGAAAAGGCCGCCACGCCGAGGGTCACGCCGTCGATCCGCACCAGGCGTTTGGTGTCCTCCTCGAGGGT
>JAUUZB010000729.1 GCA_030590185.1 Deltaproteobacteria bacterium | reverse complement strand
GGCCACCTCGACCCGGGAGACCCGGCCACGCGCGTCGATGTTGATGAAGAGCACCACCTCGCCGCCGACCCCTTGGTAGAGCAGGTCCTGGGGGTACTCGGCATTGGCAAACCGCTGCAGCTCTGGAGCGCGGGTCAACGCCGGCGCCGGGACCGGTTCCTCCGGCTCGCTGCTCTCAGGAACGTTTTGCTCGGCGATGGCGGCCCGGGCGGGTGGCGCGAGGGCGGTGAGGCTGGCCAGGGCGAGCGGTCCGAGTAGGTTCAGCAGACCGAGGTTTGAGCAGCGCTGCATCACTCCAGTCCGCGCTCCCAAAGCTCCTCTTCGGAAAGGCCGAGGGCGTGGCCGATCTCGTGGACCACCGTGAGCTGGATCTCTTCCTTGAGCTGGTCGCGCTCCGGAAAAGCCCGCTCCAAGTTGCGTTTGAACAATAGGATCACCGGCTGTTGGGCCTCGGCCGGATCTAAGACCGACACCTGGGAGGGCGGAGCGCCGATGAACATCCCGAGGCTCGCCGGTGACAGGGGCGGCGAGGCAGCGCGCAGGTCCGCCAGGGAGGGCAGCTCCGCGACCAACACGGGAATGTTGGCGGTCGCTTCCATCACCCGCGGCGGCAACTCGTTGAGTGCCTCCTCCACGATTTGGTCAAAGGCTTCGTTGGACAGATGAATCGGCGGCGGGAAGCGCTGCGGATCGAGCTGGCGGGCGCGGCGGAATAGACCCTCCTCCCCGCCCTTGCCAGTGTGTTCGATGATCAGACCGAGGGTGTAGTAGGCCTCGGCAACGTCTGCTTCGGCCCGCAGGGCGCTGCGTAGGGCGTTCTCGGCCTCCGGCAGCATGGCGAGCTCGAAGAGGGCGACCCCGCGGGCGCAGTCGAGGTCCGTGTCGATGAGCTCTGGATCGGCCACGCTGTCATAGGCGGAGAGGGCGCCGGCCGCATCACCGAGATCGAGAAGCGTGTCGCCGCGCAAAAAACCCGCGAAGTACCGCGCCTCCTCGTTGACCAGGGCCGCCTGGTTGCACAGGTCCAATGCCTCGTCGTACCGCCCGTCGCGTGCGGCGTCCTCGGCGCGGTCCAGGATCTGCCGCCAGTCCATGGTGAGATTGTGATGCTACCGCCCGTGGCGTGCAAGGGCCCTCGGAGTCGTGCGATTTTTGCTGGTGGGGTGGACGCGGAGGGCGCGGGGGCGGGTTCGTAGGGCGCGTGACAGGCCCCCCCCTCGCCGAGGACGCAACCTGGGCCAACCACGACGCGCCCTACGTCGTGCAGGGCAACCTGACCCTGGAGGGCGGCCTCGCCTCTGCCAACCTGACCGTCTCGGCAGGCACCACCATCAAGGTGCAACCGGGCGCCAACATAGGGGTGAAGACCAACGCCGACCTCACCCTCACCCTCACCCTCGACGGCGCCGTCGACGCCCAGGTGACGATCACCTCCAACGTCGCGGTGTCCTCGGCGGGGGATTGGGTCGAGATCGACGTCTACGGCGACTCGGTGGACGCCCTGAACGTTTTCACCTACGCCGACATCATGTACGGCGGCTCGAGCGTCAACGGCCAGCTCTGGATCCAGAGCGGCGGCAGCGTGACCCTCGAGAACACCGTCTTCTCCGAGGCCGGCAACAGCGGCTGTGACGTTTACCTCGCCACCGGTACGCCGAACGGCGAGGTCATCAACAACGCTTCGACCGACACCCTCTGTAACTAGCCACCGGCCGGCATCGAGCTCCGGTTCGGGTGGAAATCAGCGAGCCAGGCCCGAGCCCGGGCCTGGACCTCGTTGATCTTTTCGGCGTCCCAAGGCTGCGTCGGGCTCAGGGCGGGTGCGCGCCACAACTCCCCGATCCGCCCCCGGTCGACGAGCCGGGCGAGGGTGCGCGTCTTCTCGAAGATATCGACTGCCGTTGGGTCGGCGCGCAGCAATGCGTCGGCGGCCCTGGCCAGCACCCGCACGCTCAACACCCGCGGCTCGATCTCCGGGCGGAGTAGGATCATCGCTTCGATATAATCCTCTCGAGCGAAACAGGCGTCCACTCGGTCGATTTGCGTGAGCAGCTCACCAAAGGTGCGGCTCGGCTGCCCGGGCGGCGGCTCGCCGGGGCGCAGGCTCGCGACCAGCGGCGCGAGCTCACATTCGCCGGTGAAGCGCTCGCCATCCTCTAGGATCGCGACCCCAGCCTCGCGGTCCCCCGCCAGATAGGTGGCCATGCCGAGCAGGTGGCAGAAATGTCGGCGCAGGGGAGGCGGTAGCGCCTCGGGGCGGTGGGCGATCAACAGGCGGCCGCCCTCGAGCCACTGCTCCCGGGCGCAGAGCAGGGTGGCGGCGGCGAGGTTGACCGCGGGATCGTCTGCAAACAACCCGATGGCCCAGCGGGCGAGCTCAGCGCCGTAGGCCCCGGGGGCTGGAAAGGCGCGGCCGATCGCGGTGAGCAACACCACGAGGGTGAGCGGCTCGTTGGCCTGGGTGCCCTTGAGCCCCTCGACCCGGTCGGCGAGGGCCGCCTCGTCAACCGCCTGCAACACCGAGATCAAGGACAACACCCGCGCCCCCTGGTCCGCCGGCAGCGGTTGGCAGGCGGTCGGCACGGTGAGCCAGGAGCGATCCGCTTCGATGTCAGCCCAGGGCTCGACCACCGGCGGCTCGGATCCGTCGAGGCGAGCGAGCTGCGCGCCGCGCGGGCCGGGCGCTAGCAGCACCACGTGTTGGCCTCGGGCGTCGCGTACCAAGTCGCTGCGGGCGGGCAGGTCGAGCTCCCAGAGCCGCTCGAGTTGGCCGGGCCCTACCCGCATCGCCCAGAGTCGGCACGCACCGTCGTCCAGGGTGGCGAGAACATAGGTCAGACCGGTGCCGTGGCTGGTGGCGATCCGCACGGGGCGCTCGTAGCTCGTGCCGCCGAGCAGCAGGGACCGGCCGAGGTGGCTTTCCCCGCGGCTCGCGCCGTCGACCCAGGCGACGCCAAGGATGGCTTCGATCTCGTCTTGGGTATTCCAACCATGCCAAACCAAGACGTAGCCCCCCGCCGGGGCGCGCTCGAGGGCGTCCGGGAAGGTGTCGATCGGCAGGCTCAGGCCCACGGGTCGCCCCTGGAAGGTGAAGCAGGCCTCGGCTCGATCGCCCGCGACAGCGATGGCGGGCGACTCCTGGGCGAGCATCGGCGCGAGGTTCCCGCGCTGTCCGAGCTGCGCCTGGACCCGGCGGCGTTCGAGGTCGATCACCACGAGCTCTCGTCGGCCGTCCTGCTTGGCCTGCCAGTGGCCCCACAGGAAACGGCCGTCGAGGGGTACACAAACGGGCTCCAACCGTTGGTTGTGGCCGGCGAGGTCCGCCGCGCTCCGCCAGGTGCGGATCGTCCAATCCCGTGTGTCCAACTCGAGCACCCGGCCGCTGGTGCCAGCGAGCCACAGGCTGTCGCCGATCCAGCCGGAGACGCAAAAGCCCATCGCCTCGGGGGTGCGGGCCATGACCCGGCGAACCACCTGGCCGCTCTCCACGTCGGCCACGGAGATGAACAGCCAACCCTCCGAGGTGGAGGCGGCGATCAGCCTGTCGCCGGCCCCGTTCAAACAGATGGGAGGGTAGGGCGGACGTGGGAGGTCACCCGCCGCCAGGGTGGCATCGCCGCAGGGGACGGCTCCGATGCGCCAGGTGGCGATGATCTGCTCCTCCAGCTGCATTTCCCGCTCGCGCCAGGTCGCTTCCTGCTCGGGCCGGGTCGCTTCCTGCTCGGGCCGGGTCGCTTCCTGCTCGGG
>JAUUZB010000987.1 GCA_030590185.1 Deltaproteobacteria bacterium | reverse complement strand
TGTGGAGCTTGGTCCACGAGGATCGCAAGAACGTCAGCGGAGCGATCCGTCGCGCCATCGGAGCCCAGGGGGATGTGGCGACGAGCCGGGCGTCGATCTACTAGGCCGGCCCGCGCTCCACCAGCACCTCGGCGAGCGGTTTGCGTTCGAGCGCCGGGACCTCGCAGTCTTTGGCGGGATAGCCGACCGGCAACAGGAGATAGGGTCGCTCGTGGTCCGGCCGCTCGAGGAGCTCGTTGAGGAATCCCATCCGGCTCGGGGTGTGGGTCAGGGTGGCGAGGCCCGCGAGGTGCAGGGCGGTGATCAAGATCCCGCAGGCGATGCCGACCGACTCCTTGACGTAGTAGTGCTTGGTGCCGTCGGCGGCCCGGCTCTGCCCGAACACCGCGATGAGGGCCGGCGCGGTTTCGAGGAACGGTTTGTCCGCGGTGGTGCCGAGCTGTGCGAGGTCCGCGAGCCACTGCGCACCGGCGCCACCGGCGTAGAACTCGCGCTCGTGCTTCTGTGCAGCCTCTCGGATGCGGCGCTTGAGCGCCGGGTCGGTCACCAGGACGAAGGTCCAGGGTTGTTTGTTGGCGCCCGAGGGGGCCTGGGCAGCGGTGGCGATCGCCCGGCGGACTACGTCGAGGGGGATAGGGTCGCTGCTAAAGGCGCGCACCGAGCGACGCTGGGCGAGGGAATCAAGGAGCTCATCGGCGCGGCGCTGCATCTGCTCGGGATCGAGCCGGGTGAAGTCGAGTGGACGGGTGACGTGACTCATCGGGCGGTCTCCACCGGGGTTGGGCGCGGGGCGCGAGCCGTTAGATACGGCGCCCGCGGCCGGAAGTCATCTCCACCGGGCGCCTCGGCTTGACTCTCTAGCTCCGGGAAGGGACTATTTGCCCTCATCATGCAAGCAGCACAGGAGCAGCCCGTCGTTACCCTGGCCCGGTCCACCGACGTGCCGGCCCTGAGCGAGATCTGGCGGGAGTTGATGGACCTGCACGAGGGCCGCGATCCACGCTTCGCGCTCGCCGCCGACGGCCGAGAACGCTGGCTGACCATGGCCGAGGAGATGCTCGGACGCGCCGACGCCTTCCTGTTCAAGGCCGAGGTCCAGGGTCGCGCGGTCGGTTTCTGCCTGGGTTGGATCGCGAAGAACCCGCCCATCTACCGCATCGACCGCATCGGTTTTGTTTCCGAGATCGCCGTGGTGCGCTCCCACCGCCGCCGCGGTATCGGTGGCCTGCTGATGGGAGCCGCGCGAGGTTGGTTTCGCGCCCAGGGGCTCGACGAGCTACAGCTCTCGACCGCGGTTTGGAACGAGGACGCCCGTCGATTTTGGGAATCGGTCGGCGGCGAACCGTTATTGATCAGGTATGGGTTCCCCACCTGAGGATGGAGTCTGGATATGGGTGCCGAGCGAAGAATCTATGACCGTGCGCCGCTCAATATGCTCGTGCAATTCAAGCTGGGGGACATGGATGAGTTCATGTCCGAGTACGGCGTGAACATTTCCCTCGGCGGCATGTTCATCCGCACCAAAGAGCCGCGCGACCACGGCTCGATGATCTACATGCAGTTTAGTCTCTCAGATGGCAGCAAGGTGATCGAGGGCCTCGGCAAGGTGGTGCACGTCAACCCACCGGACCACGCCGCCCCTGGCATGGGGATCGAGTTCGTCAACCTGGACGCCGCGTCCCAGGACCTGATCAAGGAGATCGTCACCGATCGAGTCGGGGAGCTGGACCAGGCTAGCGAGTGAGTTTGGCGCCCTACCGAGCGAGTCGTGGAGCTGGACCAGGCTAGCGAGTTAGTTTGGCGCCCTAGTGCTCGCGCAGGCGTAGGGTGACCAGTCGCACCCGGCGGACCATCTTCGTTTCGCCGAGCAGGCCGCTGTGCTCCTCCATCTCCGTGCCGGGCGGGACAAAGAGCGGGTCCATGAGTAGCTCGCGCCGGCCGTGGCGGTAGGCCATGGCTGCGAACTCCCAGCGGGATTGTTCCACGGGCGGTTCGCTGGTGATGACCTCGGCCGCGGCGAAGCGGGTGGCGTCGCGTACCGCTTCGAGGGCGCTGCGGTCGAAGCGCGCGTCGCCGGAGGATTGAGCGATGCTCCAACGCCAGGGCAAGCCGCGGGGATCGTGATCCACATCGACCAGGACCTCGACCTCGGCGACCTTGCTGCCGCGGTCGTCGCAGAAGCCGAAACAGAGGACCATCTTGATCGCTTGGTGTCGCTCGAGGCGGCCCTTGGGGTTGATGTCTGGGTCGCGCAGGGCCGCCTGGGCATTGGAGGTCGGCGTGCCCTGGGCCACGTAGTCCGCCCAGGGGGTGAGGCCCGAGAGCAGGCCCAACCCGAACGGCGCGGCTTGCTCGAGGGCGTGGTCGGGGGGGAGGAACCAGTGTTCCATGCGGGTGCCGAGCTCGCGCAGAGCCGGTGGATAGTGGGTGGCGGCTTGGCGATCGATGAGGGATCGGTCCCATTGGTGGAGGCGGGATTGGGCCAGGGCGTCGCCGGTGAGGGGCAGGGCGGGGGTGGTGAGCTCGACCACGGCCTCGGGAGGGAAGAGGGCGACTCGGCGGGGGCCGCGTTGGGGGAGCGGGAGGCCGGTGGGGCGGTCGGGGGCGGCGGCGGTTTCGGTGACGGTGTCGGTGTCGGTGTCGGTTTCGGTGGCCGTGTCGGTGGCCGCGTCGGTGGCCGTGTCGGTGGCCGCGTCGGTGGCCGCGTCGGTGGCCGTGTCGGTGGCCGCGTCGGTGGCCGTGTCGGTGTCGGCAGTTGCACGTTCAGGCTCGGCTCGCGGCCGCGTCGGTGGCGTTGGCGTTGGCGTTGGCGTGGGCGTTGGCGATCTCGGGTTTGCCAGGAGGTCCGGGCGGGGCGTCGGCACGAGTCGCACGGTCAGCGGTTGTGGGGCGGCGGGTTGGTCCGGCCAGAGCGCCCAGGCGGTCAGCCCTGCGCCGCTGTGTACGAGTAGGGCGAGCAGGAAGCTGATCAGCAACCGCCCCCGGCCTCGGTCGTCGCGTTGCATCAGGTCCCCATCATAGCCGCCGGGACGGGTT
>JAUUZB010000050.1 GCA_030590185.1 Deltaproteobacteria bacterium | reverse complement strand
GATGAGGATCAACAGGCTGTGCCCGAGGGCGTAGACCAGCAGCAGCAAGCCGCCATAGGCAACCGAGGCGCCGGAGCCAGCGAGGTAGGTCAGCAACACCACTAAAATCGGTGCCGCGCAGGGTGCGGAGACCAATCCAAAAAGGAGCCCGAGCACCAACGCTCCGAGCAGGCCGCGCGTCTTGGGCTGGACCTTGGTCGCGAAGGAGGGGATCGGGACGGTGAACACGCCGATGAGGTGGAGCCCCATGACCACGCAGACCGCGGCGACGACCCAATTCCAGACGCCCGAGACGTCGCCATAGATCTTGCCGGCGAGGGCGGCGACGATGCCCAGGGCGGTGAAGGTGGCCGAGAGACCCAGGACGAAGACGAGGGAGAAGACAAAGGCACGCAGGAGCCCAGGTTTCTCCACGCTGCGGCCGGCAACGAAGCTCATCATCAACGGGATCATGGCGAGGATACAGGGGCTCGACGCGGTCAGGGCGCCCCCCGCGAACACCGCCAGGAGGGCCAGCCACGGGTTAGTGGCGATGTATTGGCCGGTGTTGGCCATCAACTCCTCGAGCATCGAGATCTACTCCCCGCTCCCCGCCTCTTTGAGCCAAGCTTCGATCTGCGCCGCCTTGGGAATGTTGCCGGCGGCTTTGACGGTGCCGTCGATCACCACCGCGGGGGTGAATGCCACGCCGTACTTCACCATCTCATCGAGCCCTTCGACCTTGATGACCTCGGCTGCGACCCCCGACTCAGCCACGACCCTCTCCACGAGTTGGTGAAGCTTTTTGCACTTGGGGCATCCCGGTCCCAGAACTTCAATCTTCATCTCTGCCTCCAAAAAACGATGGTCCAACCCACTCCGGATCACGCCGCGGCTGGTTTGAGACCGAAGTACTTTCGCCCCAGCCACAGAGCGACGTTCACCAACCCGATGAGCACCGGCACCTCGACCAATGGACCGATCACCGCGGCAAAAGCCGCTCCGTGATGAATCCCGAAGGTAGCCACGGCCACGGCGATGGCAAGCTCGAAGTTATTGGACGCCGCCGTGAAGGACAGGGTCGTCGTTTGCCCATAGGTCGCCCCCACCTTCTTGCTCATGAAGAAGGACACGAAGAACATGATCACGAAATAGATGAGCAGTGGAATGGCGATGCGCACCACATCCAGGGGGAGCTGCACGATGGTCTCGCCCTTGAGGGAGAACATCACCACGATGGTGAACAGCAAGGCGATGAGGGTGATGGGGCTGATCTTCGGGATGAACTTGGTGTGGTACCAGTCCTTGTCCTTGAGCCTGATCAACGTGAAACGGGTGATGATTCCGGCCAAGAACGGGATCCCGAGGTAGATGAAGACGCTCTGGGCGATCCCACCGATGGTGATGGCGACCGCCACCCCCTCGAGGCCGAACCAGGTCGGCAGCACGGTGATGAAGAGAAAGGCATAGACGGAGAAGAACAGCACCTGAAAAATCGAGTTGATGGCGACCAGGCCGGCACAATACTCGGAGTCGCCCTTGGCGAGGTCGTTCCAGACGATGACCATGGCGATGCAACGGGCTAGGCCGATGAGGATCAGGCCCACCATGTACTCGGGTTTGTCGTGTAGGAAGATAACCGCCAGCGCGAACATCAGGATCGGGCCGACGATCCAGTTTTGCACGAGCGACAGGCCGAGCACCTTGAAGTTGCGAAAGACCGGCCCCATCTCCTCGTACTTCACCTTGGCCAGCGGTGGGTACATCATCAGGATCAGTCCGATGGCGATGGGGACCGAGGTGGTGCCCACGTTGAGCTCGTTGAGGAGCGGCACGATGCCCGGCACCAGGTAGCCGGCGCCAACGCCGATCCCCATGGCGAGGAAGATCCAGACCGTGAGGTAGCGGTCCAGGAACGAGAGTCTCTTGGTTACGCTCTGCTCGGGCATGAGAGATCCCTTCCGAAGAGAGCTGCGTCCGCCCTCCTCCGGCTGATCAACAAGAAGATCCTTCGACCTTCTTCTCGCTCAACCATTGTCCGAGTCTTGCTTTCAGGTCGGCGTGCTCATCGGCGGCGAACGTGCGCCGGAGCATGGCGAGGACCTGCTTCTGAACCGGCGGAAGTTGCTTGGGGATGTAGTAGTGCATCCACGCACCGGCCCGGCGATTCTTCACCAGGCCGGCGTTGAGCAGGTAGCGTAGGTGCCGTGAGGCCTTCGATTGGGTGATGCCGAGGGCACCGACGACGTCACAGACACACAGTTCTCCCTGCCAGATCAGCAGGGCCGTGATCTGCAGCCGGGTCTCCTCGGAGAGGGCTTTGAGAACCTGTGCCAGGGCATCCACGGACACCTGAATACCCGCATAAGCGAATGGGCGCAACTGAAAGACACCAGCCCAGACATGGAACCGGTCTTCGCAGCGCTAGTGACCGGCGTGCCCGCCCCCCTTGGCGGCGTGTCCCGCCCCGCCCACCACCTCGCCGCAGTGAAGCATGCTCTTGCCATAGTAGGGGTTCATGACCGGGCCGGCCTTTTGCAGCCAGCTGCCCTTGGCCATCGAGCAGTAGATGACGTCGATGCCGGCGGGCTTTGACATGGTTCCCCACATCGCCATTGGCATGGAGAGCTTCTTGAACGCCTCGCGGGCCGCCGCGATGGTGGCCATCTTGCCCAGGGCGGTGGCTGCCTTTTGGAGCTTCATGGGTAGGTGTTGGTAGTGCTTGGCGTGCTCACCCGTGACGCTCGTTGCGTCGATCTTGCCGGCCAGCTCAGCGATGGCCCCGGCGGCCGCCTGAACGCCGCCGTTCGAATCTGCGGCCAGCGCTTCTTGGATCTTCAAGTAGTCGGTGAGGACGGGCGCCATAGCGGCGTCAAAGGTCGCGGTGCCCGCGGCACGGGCCGGTCCCGCGGCGACAACGGTCGCCACGAGGGCGACGCTGATGCTGGCGGTGGATATGATTTGCTTGAAGCTCATGGGTTCTTCCTCGTTGTTCACGCGGACAGGTCCGCGTCGGGTTTGAGATCGCGCCGGTGGATGAACCGCATCCACAACAGGTAGATCGCCGGGATAATCACCAGGGTCAGAATCGTCGAAGAAACCAATCCCCCGACCATCGGGGCGGCGATACGTTTCATGACCCGGGTTCCGGTCTCGTTGCCAAACATGATCGGCAACAACCCGATGGTTGTCGTCGCCACCGTCATGAGCTTGGGCCGCACGCGATCAACAGCGCCCTCGATGATGATCGCCTCGAGGTCCGACAGGGCCGTGAGCCGACCGTCCTGCTGCCAGCGTTTGTAGGTCTGGTCGAGGTAGACGAGCATCACCACTCCGGTCTCGGCTGCGAGACCAGCCAAGGCAATGAACCCCACCGCCACGGCCACCGAGAGGTTGAAATCGAATGCCCACATGAGCCACACCCCGCCCACCAACGCGAAGGGGAGCGTCGCCATGACGATCAACGATTCGCCGATGTTGCGGAAGTGCACGTAGAGCAGCAGAAAGATCACTGCCAGGATCAATGGAATGAGCACGGAGAGACGCTCATTGGCGCGCTCCATGTATTCGAACTGCCCGGACCAGACGAGGGACACGCCCTCGGGCAACGGGACCTGTGACGAGACCACCTGACGCGCATGTTCCACGTAGCCACCCACGTCGGAGGTCTCGAGGTCGACATAGATCCAGGCGGTGCGGCGCGCATTCTCGCTCTTGATCGCCGGTGGCCCCTTGACGATCGAGATGTCAGCGATGGCGGCCAGGGGTACGGTGTGTCCCATGGGCGTTGGCACCGCCACGCGCTGCAGCCGGTCGATGCTGTTGCGCAGCTCCCTCGGGTAGCGGACGTTGACCGGGTAGCGCTCTAGCCCCTCGACGGTCCAGGTCACGTTCACGCCTCCAATGGCGCTCATGATGACGTCCTGGATGTCCGCGATGGTCAGCCCGAAGCGCGCCGCGTCCTCGCGACGGATGTCGATGTCGATGAAGTTGCCGCCGGTCACCCGCTCGGAATAGACGCTCAAGGTATCGGGAAGCTCGCGGACCACGGCTTCGATCTTCTGCCCGAGCTCATTGAGCACCTCCAGGTCATCCCCCATGAGCTTGATGCCCACCGGGGTCTTGATGCCGGTGGCCAACATGTCGATGCGGGTCTTGATCGGCATGGTCCAGGCATTGGTCAGGCCCGGGAACTGCACCATGGCGTCCAGTTCCTTGATGATCTTCTCGATGGTTTGGCCGTCGGGCCAGGTGTCGGTCGGCGTCAAGATGATGGTGGTCTCGATCATCGACAACGGCGCCGGGTCGGTGGCCGTCTCAGCGCGACCGACCTTGCCGAGGACGTGCTCCACCTGCGGGTGGGAAGCGATGATCTTGTCGGTTTGCTGGAGCAGCTCCTTGGCCTTGGTGATTGAGATCCCCGGGGGTGTGGTCGGCATGTAGAGCAGGTCGCCTTCGTTGAGAGGCGGCATGAACTCGCTACCCAGAGATTGGTAGGGCACCACGGTAAAGGCGGCTATTGCTACGGCCGCGACGACCGTGGCCTTCGGCCAACGCAAAACTCGCTCGATCAGCGGTCTATAGATCCAGATAAAGAACCGGCTGATCGGATTCTTGGCCTCTGGCAGGATGTCGCCCCGGACGAAATAGTAAATCAACACCGGGATGATGGTGATCGCCAGGACCGCCGCCGATGCCATGGCGAAGGTCTTGGTATAGGCGAGCGGGGAGAACAGCCGGCCCTCCTGCTGCTCGAGGCTGAAGACCGGCAAAAAGCTCACCGTGACGATCAACAGGGAGAAGAAGAGCGCCGGGCCGACCTCCTTGCAGGCGACGATGACCAACTCCGCCTGGCTGAGTCCGTGATCCCGTTCCTTGTGCTTGTGGACGTTCTCCACCAACACCACGGAGGCATCGACCATGACTCCAATGGCAATGGCGATTCCTCCGAGGCTCATGATGTTGGCGCTGATCCCGAGCAGACGCATGATGATGAAGGCCATCAGGATCCCCACCGGCAGGGTGAAGATCGCCACGAAGGCCGAGCGGAAGTGCAACAGGAAGATGATGCAGATCAAGGCCACCACGATCAGCTCTTCGATCAGCTTGGTCTGGAGGGTGGTGATCGCCCGCTCGATTAGGTTGGAGCGGTCGTAGGAGACGTGGATCTCCACCCCCGGCGGCAGCCCAGCCTTGAGCTGCTCGATGCGTTCCTTGACGCGTTTGATCACCTCCAGGGCGTTCTCGCCAAACCGGATGATCACGATGCCGGAGACCACTTCACCCTCGCCGTTCATCTCGACCAAACCACGGCGCATCTCCGGGCCGATCTGGATGTTGGCGACCTGGCGAAGGAGGACCGGTGTGTGGGTCTCCATATCCCCACCGATCGGGATGTTGCGGAGGTCCTCGAGCGACTGAATGTAGCCCTTGCCACGCACCATGAACTCGGTCTCGCCCATCTCCAGGAGACGGCCGCCGACGTCGGTGTTGCTGCGTTTGATCGCCCTTTTGATCTTGGCGAGCGGGATCCCGTAGGCGCGGAGCTTCTCGGGATCGACCTCGACCTGGTATTGGCGAACAAAGCCCCCAACCGAAGCCACCTCGGACACGCCGGGGACCGACATCAGCTCGTAGCGCAGGTACCAGTCCTGTAGGGAACGGAGCTCGGACAGATCGATCCCCTCGAAGTTCGCGGCCATCTCGAGCTCGGCTTTGGAGACGCGTTTGTCTCGGTCACGATCGAAGCTCTCGACGATGAAACGCAATGAGTCCTCGGCGAACTTCTGGGGCTGCGCGGCGCCCGGCGGGTCATCGGTGGCAAACAGCTCAGCGAGTTGTGAGCGGGAGTAGACCGCTACCTCCTCGCCTGCGACCTCGCTGCGTTCGGCCGGCTCGGGGAGCTCCGTGGGCTCGATGAACCCGGATCCGTCCCGGTCGAGTTTTTGACGCAGCACCGACGTGCGGGGGCTGAAGTCGGTCAAGGTGTACTCGTAAATCCAACCGACCCCGGTCGCGTCCGGACCGAGCTGGGGGCTGACGCCGGTCGGCAGGCGGGTGCGGGCGAAATTGAGATACTCCAGGACCCGCGAACGGGCCCAGTAGAGGTCGGTGCCATCCTCAAAGATGATGTAGACCATCGAGAAGCCGAAGAAGGAGTAGCCCCGCACCACCGAGGCGTACGGGACCGCGAGCATGGCGGTGGTGAGGGGATAGGTCACCTGGTCCTCAACCACCTGCGGGGCCTGGCCCGGATAATCGGTGAAGATGATCACCTGCACGTCGCTGAGATCAGGGATGGCGTCCACCGGGGTGGTCTTCAACGCCCAAACCCCAGCGACGATCACCACGCCCGTAATGATGATGACAAGGAGGCGATTGCGAACGCTCTGGGTGATGATCCAATCAATCATGGCGGCTACTTCGACGACCCTAGAGTCGTGGGCGTGAGGTCCATGCCGCAAATCGGGCAGGTGCCCGGCTCCTCCTGGACGATCTGCGGATGCATGCCACAGGTGAAGTAGCTGTCGCCGCCATGGTCGTGCGGCGCTCCGGCGTCGGTCTCATCGCCAGAGGCCAAGACCCGCTTTTCCTTGGCGTGCAACCGCGCCGCGAGCAGCTTTTGAACCGCCTCCTGGAGTTGGCTCTCGGAGTCGAGCAAGAACTGCCCCGAGGTGACCACCCGCTCGCCGGGCGTGAGACCAGAGAGAACCTCGGTCACGTAGCGGTCACCGACGAGCCCGGTGGTGATCTCTCGCATCTCGTAGCGGCCGAGCGCCAGAGCGACGAAGACCAGCTGACGCGTACCGGAGTGGATGATCGCCTCGGTTGGGAGAATCGTCACGTTGCTCCGTCGCTGGGCGTCGATCTGGACCGTGGCGAACATGCCCGGCTTGAGCGCTAGGCCTGGGTTGTTGAACTCCAGGCGCACGCTGAGCGTGCGGGTCTTGGGGTTCAACGTTGGGTAGATGTACGAAACGCTGCCCTCGTAAACCGCGCCTTGCTGAAACGAGAGCTGCATGGTGGCGGGCGCACCGACATTCACCCAGGGCGCGTCGAATTCGTAGACCTCTGCGTTGACCCAGATCGTCGCGAGATTACCGATGCGATAGAGGTCGACGCCGGCGTTGATCCGGGCGCCCTGGACGACGTTCTTGTGCAGGACATAGCCGCTCCGCGGGGCCACCACGTGCAGGGTGCGCAGCGGCTTTTTCGCCTTTTCGATCTGGTCGATGTGCCAGGCGGTCAGGTCGAAGAACTCCAGCCGGCGGCGAGCACTGTTCACCAGGGGCGAATCCGCCGGGGAGGTTCGTAGGGCCAGGAGATACTCCTCCTGGGCGCTGACCAGCTCCGGTGAATAGATATCGAACAGGGCCTTGCCCTTGCTCACCTTGACGCCGGTCTCGTCGACGTAGATCCGCTCCACCCAGCCGGAGTAGCGCAGGTTCACCACGGACAGCTCATCCTCGGCCACGTCCACGGTGCCGATGGTGCGGATGTGGCGGAAGATCGTGCCCCGCTTGACCGGCGCGATGCGCAACCCCATGTTTTGGACGACCACCGGGTCGATGGTGACCGTGGTGCCACCGACCTCGCCTTCGTAGATCGGGATGAGGTCCATGCCCATGGGCGACTTGCCCGGTTTGTCGGAGATGTAGGCGGGGTCCATCGGAGCGACCCAGTGTTTGATCCGTCGCTTCTTCTTCTCTGTGTCCGGCGTCCCGCCCGACGCACCGCCGAGCTTTTTCGGAGTCAGATCCATGCCGCAGATCGGGCAGGTGCCGGGGCCGTCCTCGACGATGTTGGGATGCATGCCACAGGTGTAGATGGTCCCGTGCCCATGATCGCTGCCGGCCGGTTCATCCTGGGCGCGGGTGCCGAGCGGCGTCGCGAACGCCAGCGCCACGGCAGCCAGCAGAAGAGTTCCGTTGAGCACGCGTCCCATGGTCATTCTCCGTGTGTGAGCTCGCGGCCGGTCAACAGCTCGATCGATGTTCGAGCCATGAGACCGGCGACCGTCGCGGTTCGAATGGTCTTCTCAAATCCGAGCAATTGGAGCTCGACGTCAAAGAGAGAGGTGAAGTCGGCCCGGTCGACCTGGAAGCTGGACAAGGTCGCGTCCAAGGCCCGCTGGGCGCCGGGCACGAGCTGGTCGCGATAGGTCACCACCTTTGTCGCGGCCCGTTGCCAACGCGCCAGGGCATCGGTGAGACCGCTGTCGATCTCATCGACCATGGCGCTGCGTTGACGCTCAACGCTGCGCCCCAAGGCCAGGGACTCCTCGGCCCGGGCGAGGTTGCGCGAGCCGAAGAAGACCGGCAACGGCATGCCGATACCCACCGTGATCAAGTCCTGACCGCCGCTCCCATCGGCCATCGAGGTGCGCACGCCATAGGCCACGAACAGGGTGGGATCCGGGATGATCTCGTACTCCGCCAGGGCCGCCTTTGCCTGGTAGCGGCCTTCCTTGGTCGCGAGCTGTTTGAGCAGGGGGCGATTCGCCACGGCCAAATCCCGCAAGGCCGGTAGATCGACAACCGGTGGGCGAAGCTCGAATCGAGCCGGGGTGACGATGAGCGTCTCGGGATCCCGATGGACCGCACGGTTGACGGCCGCGGTCAGCTGCACCTGCCGTTGGGCGTAGTCACCGAGCTCGTCCTCGAGTTGGTCGCGGCGCACCTCGAGGCGCAACAGATCGTGCTGGGCCGCGCGGCCGACCTCGTATTTGACTCGCACGACGTCGACCAAGCGCTCGATCAACGCCACGTGCGCACGGGTCAGGGCCTCGAGCTGCCGGACCAGGCCGAGCCGATAGTATGCCTGCTTGATCCCGACCCGCAGCTGACTGCGTTGCTCCTCCAGGTGCCAACCCTTGGCTTCGGCCGCCAGGCGCACGATCTGTTCGCGGTCGCTGTTCTTGCCGGGGAACGGGATGGTCTGCTCGATGCGAATGGCGAGCATGCTCATGCCCTCGCGGCCGAGGGCCCAGGTGTCGACGGGCACGTTCTGATACGCGACGCTCAGCTTCGGGTTTTTCCAAGCGCCGGCGTTCTGTTCCTCGTGACCGAGGGCGACGATCTGCTCCTCGACTGCCTGAAGGCCCGGGTTATTCTCCAATGCCAACCGCACGAGCTCGATGAGCTGATCGGGTTCAGCTGCCTGGGCCGGGGCTGGCACCGCTGAGCACAACAGGGCCAATATCGCAGGGAGACGCATCTCACATTCCTCGTTCGTCGATGGTCCTCTGCGTAGATGCACACCGCGTGCCGACTGCTAATCACTGGAAACATTTGGGATTTCGGCTGCAACCAGCTGCGTCGTGCATTATTATTCAGCGGTGGTGACGAATATTCTTCACGACCCGCTGCGCAAGACCGGGTCACTGGACCGCCAGGATGCGGACCTTCGAGACCACAGGCGTTTTTTTGGGCCTCCGACCATGCCCCCCACTGGCACGAGGTGTGCAATTCTTACCGCGAACCCGGTGCCGAGCGCGATCCGATTGTCGCTCGAGGAGCTCCCCCCATGGCCCGCCTGCTGTTGATCGACGATGACGCGGCCGGACGCCAAATGGCCGCGTTCAACCTGCAGAAGGCCGGCCACACGGTCGACGAGGCAGAAAACGGTCGAGTGGGCCTCGCGAGCTTCGATCCTGAACGGCATGGGCTGGTGATCACGGATGTACGCATGCCGGATATCTCCGGCATCGAGGTGACCCGCGAGCTCAAGGGCCGGTCCGCCGAAACGCCGGTGTTGGTCATCACTGCCTTCGCCAACATCGACACGGCGGTCGAGGCGATGAAAGCCGGCGCCTCGGATTTCATCATCAAGCCCTTCACCCGGGACCAGCTGCTGTTGGCGGTGGACAAGGCCCTCGAGCACCTGCGCCTCGCGCAGGAGAACCGGGATCTGCGGCGGCAACTGATGGGCGTCGAGCGTCCGATGATCTACGCCTCGGAGGCCATGGCCAGCACGGTACAGATGGCCGACCGCGTGGCCGCGAGCTCGGCCTTTGTTCTCATCACCGGCGAGAGCGGCACGGGAAAGGAGCTCATCGCCCGGCGCATTCACGCGCGCAGCGATCGAACGGAGGAGCCCTTTGTCGCGGTGAACTGCGCGGCCATCCCCAATGAGCTCATCGAATCGGAGCTGTTTGGTCACCAGAAGGGTGCCTTCACCGGCGCCTCTCGCTCCCGCCAGGGACGTTTTCGGCGGGCCGACAGCGGCTCGCTCTTCCTCGACGAGGTGGCGGAGCTGCCCCCGCCTGCCCAGGGCAAGCTCCTGCGGGTGTTGCAAGAGGGAGTCGTCGATGTGGTCGGTTCCGACCAGCCGGTGAATGTCGACGTTCGGGTGATCGCGGCGACTAACAAGGATCTACGCGCCGCGGTTCAGGCCGGCGCTTTTCGCGAGGATCTCTATTTTCGTCTGAACGTCGTGGAGCTCCACGTGCCACCGCTGCGGCGCCGCAGCGAAGACATCTCCCTGCTGGTGCGACACTTCATCGACGAGTTCGCCGAGGGTGCGGAGATCGAGATCCCGGCCGACGTGATGCAAGAGCTGGAACGTCGGCCGTGGGTCGGCAACGTACG
>JAUUZB010000713.1 GCA_030590185.1 Deltaproteobacteria bacterium | reverse complement strand
TGCGGATCCAGGACGGCAGCGTCGACACGCCCGGGCCGGATGGTGAGCCGGTCGGTCGCCTGCAGATCTACGTGCGCAAGAACGTGATCGGGGCCGAGACCTTCACCGATGTCTTCAAGAAGGTAGACATCGGCGACATCATCGGCGTGGTCGGTTCGCCCATGCGGACCAAAACCGACGAGCTCACCCTGCAGGCCGGCGACCTGCGCCTGTTGTCCAAGGCCCTGCGCCCCCTGCCGGAAAAATGGCACGGCCTCTCCAACGTGGAGACGCGCTATCGGCAGCGTTACCTCGACTTGATCGTCAACCCCGATGTCCGGCGGGTGTTTCGGGCCCGCTCACAGATCCTGAGCTGGCTGCGTCGCTTTTTCGAAGATCGCGACTTCCTCGAGGTCGAGACCCCGATGATGCAGGCCATCGCCGGGGGCGCCGCGGCCAAGCCCTTCGTCACCCACCACAACGCCCTCGGCCTCGATCTCTTTTTGCGCATCGCGCCGGAGCTCTACCTCAAGCGGCTGGTGGTTGGCGGCTTCGAGCGGGTCTTCGAGATCAACCGGAACTTCCGCAACGAGGGGATCAGCAGCCTGCACAACCCCGAGTTCACCATGCTGGAGTTCTACCAGGCATACTCGGATTACCAGGAGCTGATGGGGATCGGAGAGGATATGATCTCCGGCGTGGCCGAGCATCTGCTCGGCACCACCGACGGGCCCCACGGCGAAGATACGATCTCCCTGGCCAAGCCGTTCAAGCGGTTGACCATGCTCGAGGCGATCGCCGAGCACGGCGGGCCGAGCCCCGAAGAGGCGCGCGATCCGGAAAAGGCGGCCGCCGCGCTGCGCGCCGTAGGGGAGGACCCGACCGGCCTCGATGACGGCCATCTGGTGGTCGCCCTGTTCGAACACTTCGCCGAAGAGAAGCTCATCGCCCCCACCTTCATCTACGACTTCCCCGCGGCGGTCTCGCCCCTGTCGCGCAAAAAGACGAGCGACCCCTGGTTTGTCGATCGCTTCGAGCTGTTCGTCGCGGGCCACGAGCTGGCCAACGCCTTTTCCGAGCTCAACGATCCGGTCGACCAACGGCAGCGCTTCGAAGCGCAGCTCGAGCACCGGCAGGCCGGGGACGAGGAGGCGCACCAGATGGACGAGGACTACGTGCGCGCCCTCGAGCACGGCATGCCGCCGGCGGGCGGTTTTGGTCTGGGTATCGACCGCCTGGTCATGTTGCTGACCAACTCGCCCTCGATCCGCGACGTGATCCTGTTTCCCCTGTTGCGCCCGGCGGCACCTAGCCCCGCCGACTCCGGGGAGGACAACGCCGAGTGACCAGCCCCTCCGCAGGGGTCCCGGTGACTCTCTTGATCCTGGGGAGCATCGCCGTGGCCATGGCGATCCTCGCTATTCCCGCGAGCCGCTGGTTGGCGTCGCGGGGCGGATCGATGCGCACCACCCTGGGTCTCTCCGGCGGTATGGCGCTCTCCGGCGGTCTGTTGTGGGGCGTCTTCGAGCTGTTGGGGCTCAACATCGAGCAACACGGGATCTGGATGTGGATCTGGGTCGGGATCACGGCGGTGATCGTGGGTGCGGTCAGCGCCGCGCGCCATCACCGGGTGCCAACCGTGGAGTTGGTGATGGCCACCATCGCGGTGCTGGAGCTCACCACCTTGCTCCTGGTGATCACCGGCGATGACCCGGGTCTCTCGGATCCGCCGGTACGCGCCCTGTTGGTCGCGCCCGCCGCCCTCGGGCTCGGCGCCTACTTTGGTGCCTCGATCGGTTATCTATTGTGGGGCGATCACGGCGACGCGGATTTCGCCCTGGGGTACGAGGCCACCGTCGGCCGGCGGTTTCTCCTCTCCAAGGCCTCGTCGGTGCTCTCCACGGTCACCACCATCTCGGTGGTCGGCGTGGCGCTCGGGGTTTGGCTGGTGATCGTCGCCCTCGCCATCCTGTCCGGCTTTGAGTTCGATCTGCAATCAAAGATCATCGGCGCCAACGCCCACATCGCCCTGCAGCGTGATGGCGGGCGCACCTTTGCCATGCCCGAAGGGGTCCTCGATCGCATCGATGCGGTGGAGGGGGTGGTGGCGAGCTCGCCCTTTCTGCAGGGCGAGGTGGCGATCGCCAGCAGCAGCAACTTCACCGGCGCCTTGCTCTCCGGGATCGACCCTATCCGGGGCCCCCAGGTGCTCGACGTGCTCAGCGGGGAGCTGCCCTACGGATCCCTGCGGGCGCTACGCGAGGAGGGCAGAGATCCAGTGGACGAGGCGCCCCTCGCGCCGGGCGCCCACGGGCTGCCACCCCCGGCGCCGATGCCCAATGTGATCATCGGCATCGAGATGAAAAAGTCGCTCAACGTCAAGGAGGGGGACAGGCTCACGGTGCTGTCGCCACTGCTCGAGAATCTGACGCCCCTCGGGCCGGTCCCGGCGAGCCGTCCGTTCCGGGCGGCCGGGGTGTTTTCGAGCAAGATGTACGAGTTCGACGCGCGCTTCGCCTACGCCGGTATCGCGGCGGTTCGGCGGTTCTTCCAGACCGGTGAGCGCCAGGTCTCCGGCATTCACATCCGGGTCGACGATCCGGTCTACGCCGATCGTGTCGGCGCCCGGGTCGCAGCCGCCCTCGGCGCACAACCTTGCCCGTCCGGCGGTGAGGCCCGGTTCGATTGCGGCTGGGAGGCCCTCGACTGGAAGAGCCGCAACCAAACGCTGTTCGCGGCGCTCAAGCTCGAGCGGGTGGTCGCCTTCGTCGTGCTGGTCTTCATCATCCTGGTGGCGAGCTTCTCCATCGTCAACACCCTGACCATGAGCGTCATCGAGAAGCAGAAAGAGATCGCGATCCTCAAGACCATGGGGGCCCGTGACGTCGGGATCATGAAGCTCTTTTTGGTCCAGGGGATGGCTGTTGGGGTGTTTGGGACGATTTTGGGGGCCACCGGGGCGGTCTTGACGGTCGCCGCCCTGGAGACGTTTGGGTTTTGGATTCCGGGCGCGGTCTACTATATCGACTCGCTTCCGGTCCACTTGGAGATGAACGACGTCGTCCTAGTCGTGCTCGCGGCGTTATTGATCGTTTGGGACTTCGCTGTCTTTCCTGCCCTGCGGGGCTCTCAACTCGAGCCGGTCGAGGGATTGCGTGACGGTTGACGCGGCACAACACGGTGATCGGCTCCTGGTGGTGAAGGACCTGCACAAGTCCTTCAAAAAGGGCGCCAAGACCATCCAGGTGCTGGCCGGCGCGAGCGTCGAGATCGCTCGCGGCGAGATGGTGTCGGTGGTTGGCACCTCGGGCGCCGGCAAGAGCACGCTGCTGCACCTGCTCGGCACCCTCGACGCCCCCGATCAGGGGAGCATCAGCTACGAGGGGACCAACCTGGTCGGACTCGGCAGCGCCGCCCTCGCCGACTTCCGCAACCGTCAGCTCGGGTTTGTTTTCCAGTTCCACCATCTGCTGCCCGAGTTTACGGCCCTGGAGAACGTCGCCATGCCGGCCGCCATCCGCCGCATCCCCCGGGGGCAAGCGCATGCCCGGGCGGAGCAAGCGCTCATTGACGTGGGCCTGAAGCATCGCCTCGATCACAAACCGGGAGAGCTCTCCGGCGGCGAGCAACAACGGGTGGCGTTGGCCCGCGCCCTGGTTCTCGATCCACCGCTGCTACTCGCCGACGAGGTCACCGGCAACCTCGACGCCCGCACCGGCAACGAGATCCACGAGTTGCTCTTCTCCCTCAACGCCAAACGCAAGGTCACCCTGATCGTGGTGACGCACAACCAGGTCCTGGCCGAGCGCATGCCGCGGCGGCTCGTGATC
>JAUUZB010000436.1 GCA_030590185.1 Deltaproteobacteria bacterium | reverse complement strand
TGACCAAGCCGTGGCGCCGCCAGCCAATCTTCAACAGCCAGGTGCGCGGCTCGTGGACCGGTGGGTCGCCGACACGGGCGGCGGCTCGACGTCTGCCGATGCGCTCGCGCCAACCATCGAAGTAAGCCCATGAGCTCAACGGGTCGATGTAGCTCGAGGGCAAGCCGTAACGGGCCGTGTGGTGCCGGCGGTTGTTGGCCACGTAGGCGACGGCGTTTCTGACTTCGCGCGGAGTCTTCAGGGCGCGGGCGTGGTAGCGGTCGGCAAAGACCTTGCCACGCCGACCCAACGCACGGTTGAGACCACGGGCGATACGGATGTTCAAGCCTTGCATGCCCCGCGACAGGGCCGTCTTGCCTGCGGCTTCGACAATGAGGTGAAGGTGGTCCCGTTGGATCGAGAATTGGGTGACTCGGAAGCCGTTACGGCTGCAGCCCGCCACGAAGGCGCTGTGGATGGCTTTGTATGAGCGCTTGGTGCGCAGATTACCGACCCCCTCGCGCACGCGCAGGGTGACGATCACCGGGTGGCGCGAGGACGAGGCTGGGCGTTTCCTGCGTGAGACGCTGGACCGGCCGCCGTTGCGCTTGCGTCCAGCACCGCGCCTCTTTCCGCCCCAGGTGCGGAAGGTCATCTCAATCTGTTGGGGGCATCGTTTCATCTTGATTGAGCACTAATCTACACGAGGGGTCTGACAAGAACGGGTGGCGATGAGATGGCGGTTGCGGTTGATCGCGCTGGCACGCCCCCGGCATGGGCGCGCTCGCACTGCGTCGCGTGCCGCGTGGGCGGCCGACGCAGAGCGCCACGCCCGGCCAGGGGTGCGCCAGCGCTGTATTGGTCTCCGGAGAGCTCTCGGGAGCGTCGCGCCACGAGGCAGCACCGTACCCGTCCCCCTCGCTGCCCTAGCAACGGCGGTCGGGATGCCTCCGCACGATCGCACCCACACCAGAGGCAGCATGAGCCCTCCGGGCGGTGGGCGTGGGCGGTGCTCGGCTACTGGCCACTGTGCCCCCGGGCCAGGGAAGACGGACGCCTCCCTCTCAAGATGAAGCCCGGCTGGCGGATTTCCTTGCCGTTGTCATTCGCCGAATTGACCCTTCGGGGCAGATTGATGCATTTCCTTTGGATGGCACCCACAAAGGTCTCGCGCTAAGACGCCAAGACGAAAAGACGCAAGCACGGCGGGCCCAGTCGGCGTTTGCTGGGCCCGCAAATCCGACAGCCCGTGTAGCCAAAGGTCCTACGATCCAAGTCCCACGCGTCCTTCACGACTCACGCCTGCGTGGTCGAAATCGTGGACGACAAACGGGGTCGTGGTGGGCGAGTCTGCGCTGCAGCGCACCCGGACCAAACGTCTTATATAAAGGTAGCGTCGCCCCCGCCCATTTGTGGCCCCAGATAACTTCGAGTAGAGTTTCGCCGTGACACATCTCCTCCTGCTGGCAACCCTCTCGGCTCTGCCGCCCCAGATGCCGGTCGCTGAGGTGGAGCGGGGCCAGCGCGGCACCTGTCTCACCGTCTTCGAGGGGGACGTGATCGAGCCCTTCGACTTCGAGGTCAAGGGGGTGATGGAGAGCTTCCTCGGCCCGGGCAAGCCGGTCGTGCTGGTCAAGCTGATCGGCGAGAAGCCGGAGTTCACCGGGGTGGTGTCCGGCATGAGCGGCAGCCCCTGCTCCATCGACGGCAAGCTGCTCGGCGCCCTGGCCTATGCCTTTGCCAGCTTTGCCAAGGAGCCCATCGCCGGGATCACGCCCATCGGCGACATGCTCGAGATTTTCGAGCTGCCCCCGGAAAAACGGCCCTGGCGCCTGGCCCAGGTCGCGCACATCGATGACACCGCCTGGAAGAACCTGCGTGACGGCACGGGCCAGCCCCGGCCGACCAGCGACGGGCTCGCCCCCATCGCCGCTCCGCTGAGCCTCGGCGGCATCCTGCCCAAGGTGCGGGATCACTTCACGCCGTGGCTGCGCTCCGAAGGGTTCGTGGTGGTCGCGGGTGGTGTCGGCTCCGCGTCCCGGACGGGGGCGGGCAAGAAGAAATTCCAGCTGCGTCCCGGCTCGGCTGTGGCTGCGGTGCTCGCCCAGGGGGACATCGAGATCGCGGCCACCGGCACGGTGACCACCGTGGATGGCGATCGGGTGACCGCCTTTGGCCATCCCTTCCTGGGGGCTGGCCTGATGTCGGTGCCCATGGCCCACGCCGTGATTGTGAACACCATGGTCTCCCAGCAGCGCTCCTTTAAGATGTCCCAGGTGACCGGCATCCATGGTGAGATCACCCAGGACCGCCTGACCGGCATCGCGGGCCGGCTCGGCCCGGGGCCCCCGATGGTGCCGGTGCGCGGTCAGATCACCTCCCCCGCCGGGACCCGCAGCTTTGCCTTTGAGGTGGCCCGCGACCAGAGCCTGTCGCCGCGGATCGTGGCCGTCGGCCTCTCCAACGCCCTCGAGGGGGGAGTGGCCGAGACCGGTCGCGGCACCCTGCGCCTCGCCGGTGAGGTGCGGGCCAAGGGTTTGGAGCCGGTCAAAGTCCGCTCGGTCAACGCGGCCCAGCGCGACTCCAGCCTGTTGCTCGGCGCCGCCATCGACATGGCCCGGGTGCTCGCCACCCTGTGGGATACGCCCTTCGGTCCGCCGCCGCAGCTCGAGATCGAGCTCAGCGCCGAGCTCGAGCCGGAGCCGATCGTGGAGTGGATCGAGACCATCCACCTCGACCGCGGCATGGCGCGTCCCGGTGAGAACCTCGAGCTCGCCATTCGCCTGCGGCGCGAAGACGGGCCCACCCGCCTCGAGCGCTTCACCTTGCAGATCCCGCGCACCTGGGCAGGGCAGGAGGTCGACCTGTTCGCCACCGGCGGTGATCTCGCCCAGCGCGTGGCCGAGGAGCTCGCCGGCGATCCCCGGCCGGTAAATCTCAAACAGGTAGGGCGGTGGCTGCGGAACCGCCGGCTCAGCGGCCACCTCTACCTAATGGCGGCCCGCGACGGTCCGGGCATGCGGGCCGAGGTCGATACCCATGCCTTCCTGCCACCCTCGATGGTGGCGATCCTCTCCGGCGACTCCACCAAACAGATGCGCAAGCGCGGCTTGGCTTGGGAGGAGCGTCGGGCCCAGCCCGGTGTGTTGCTCGGTGGCGCGCGCAGCTCGATCAAGGTCTTGCCCTATTGATGGAACCATATATGTCTCGTTTTAAACCACCCATGTTTGCGAAGCTCATCATCCCCGCGCTGCTGAGCCTGGCCGCCGTCCCGGCGTCGGCCGAGAAACCGCGCTTCTACAACCTCGAAGGTTTCGGCAACTGGCTCGACGGCAACCCGGAGACCACCGCGGTCACCGAGGAGGGGGAGATCGCCTTGCCGAGCCCCAGCCGGGTTCGCTTCGAGGACCCGGCCGCGTCCTTCACCGCCGCGGCCGCCTTTGGCGACGACATCGTGGTGGCGCGTATCGACGACGGGCGCATCGTGGCGATCGATCGCGCCGGCAAGAGCCGGGAGTTGTTCCAGTCCGAGGAACGCCTGGTCACCGCCCTGGCCACGGATCCGGCCTCGAAATATCTCTACATCGCCGCCGGTCCGCCGGCGAAGATCTACCGTATCGACCGCGCCGGCGACCTGACGGAGTACCACGCGCCGGACGCCGCTTTTGTCTGGGAGATGGTGGTCACCAAGGCGGGGATTCTCTACGCCGTCACCGGCGAGCCGGGCACCGTCATCCGCGTGGAGCGGGCCGGCAGCGACGGCACGGTGCTGTTCGAGCCGGATCAAGAGCACCTGCGTTCCCTCGCCTACGACCCCAGCCTCGGCCTGTTCGTCGGTGGCGGCGAGCGCGGCATCCTCTACCGGGCGCCGCCCAAGGATGAGACCGCCTTCCGTGCCCTGTTCGACAGCGGCCACCCGGAGATCACCTCCATCGTCACCCTCGGCGTGCACGCCTACGTGGCCGGCGTCACCGGCGCGGCGGCGCTCGCCGCAGAGGAGGGCAATGAGCAGCAGGGGTCCAAGAAGAGCAAGGGGCCAGAGGTGCGCAGCCAACTTGCCCGGGTGTCGATGGACGGCACCGCCGAGGTGCTCGCCGGTTCCAACGACGAGGCGATCTTCGACGTGGCGGTCGACGACCGAGGCATGGTGGTGGTCGCCACCGGCGCCAGCGGTCGCGACGACCCGCGCGGTCGGCTCTACACCATCGAGCCGAGCGAGCGCCTGATCTCCATGACCTACCAGTCGCCCTCGCGGCGCATTACGCACCTGATCAACCTGCCCCGGGGCGCCCTAGGAGCGGTGGCGGCCGGTGGCGGTCGGATCGTGCACCTGGCGGGCGGCTTGGCCCGGGAGGGGGAGTTCCTCACCGTACCCTTCGACGCGATGATCAACTCGCGCTTCGGGCTGCTCCAGGTCTTCGCCGAGACGCCGAAGGGGACCGCGGTCACGGCGGCGGTGCGCACCGGGCAAACCGCCAAGCCGGACGATAGCTGGACCGAGTGGTCCAAGGAGATCCCAGCACCGGGCAATGTCCGTACGCAGGTGGAGAATGGCCGGCACCTGCAGATCCGCTTGAAGCTCAGCGGTGACGGCGAGCAGACCCCGCGGGTGTCACGGGTGCGGCTGGCCTACCTGCGCCACAACCTGCGTCCGTTCGTGCGTGAGGTGGTGGCGTTGAACAAGGGACTCTCCCTCGCGCCGTTGCTGCGCGAGGTCTCCAAGACCAAGACCATCAACCTCGACGACAAGGCCACCGCCGAGCAGCGTCGCAAAAAAGAAAAGAAGCCGTCGAGGCGGGCGCGCCAGACCGTAGAGCCCGGCGCCCTGACCGTCAAGTGGGTGGCTGAGGACCCGAACGGCGACGACCTGCGCTACGACCTCATGATGCGCGGTCCGGGTCACCCGGACTGGCACACCCTCGCGGATGACCTCGAGCAGGCGTGCTTCACCCTCGACTCGTCGCAGCTGCCGGACGGGCATTATCACTTCAAGGTGTTGGCCAG
>JAUUZB010001133.1 GCA_030590185.1 Deltaproteobacteria bacterium | reverse complement strand
CGAGGCCCAGGCTCACCAGGCTGTCGTTGAACAAAAAGCCCGCGAGCGCCAGGCCGCCGGCGCCGAGGGTTAGCTCGATGAGGAGGGCGCGGCCGATCTTGGCCCGGTAGGCGAGCGCGCTGCGGCCCACCGCCAGGATCACGGCCAGGGCACAAACCGTAAGGGTGAGGCTCGGTGACACGATCACCGTGGCCAACCCCAGCCCACCGGCGAGGGCGCCGATGCGCGCCCCCGATCGCCAGGTGCTGCTGCTCCCGGCCAGGTAGAGCGTGACGGTGCCCGTCAGATAGGTGACCAACGCGAGGTTGCTGCCGAGCCATGGCCCGGCCAACAGCGCGTACGGGAAGTAGGCCGCCGCCGCGGCCGCCGCGAACAGGATGCCTCCGGAGAATGAATTCCAACGCATCATGCCTCTCCCTTCTCGGCGTGGGCGCCCCGAGGCGGATCACCGGCGCCCTGTTGCCGGCGGAGCAGCTCGAGCTCGACCTCCTCCTCCTCGACCGCGCCTGCGGTGAAGGTCGCGAGGCTGTCGTCCTCGTTTGCCACCTCGAGGCGCGCCAGGTGATTGCGCACCCGCACCTTCAACGCCTCGAAGTCGTGTTCCTGATGAACGAGCTGCTCGGCCAGCTCGGCGTGCGACCGTTCGACCGCGGCGAGGCGCGTCGCCATCGCCTCCCGCTCACGGCGCAGGGGCAGCAGCTTGCGGATCGCGAACTTGGCCAGGTCATCCTTGCCCTCCTCCAGGGCGAGCCGGATGTCGTCATCTAGTGCCTCGATTTGGGACACGAGCTGGGTGCCGCCATCGGTGAGGGCCTTGCCCTCGGCGACCAGGGTCTCGGCCCGGGCGCGCTTCTGGTTGAGGGCGATCTCCGCCTCGCGCAGGGTTTGTTTGAGTAGCAACGCCTGGTCTTCGAGGGCGTCGACCACGCCGTGGGCGTCGGCGCGGAGGAGGGTGTTGAGTCGGTTGAAGAGTGACAAGGGTTTCTCCTGAGCTTGGTTGGTGATCTGAGCTTGGGTCGTGATCTGAGCTTGGTTCGTGATCTGAGATTGGTTGGTGATCTGAGCCTTGGTCTGGGATTCGCTCGAGGCTCTAACCTCAGCGTCGCTTGGCGCCGACCCGTCGGCCGTCCCTGGCGGTGGAGGAGCGGGTCTTGGAGAGCTTCTTTTGCTTGTAGGCCTGGTTTGGGCCCTCGAAGGCCTCGGATACCTGCTGCTCGAGATCGCCAACCGCCGAGAGGTTGTTGGTGACCGCCGCCGAGCCCACCGCATCGTTCAGTTGACTGTTGCGGGCGCTGTAGGCGTGGATGGCCTTCTCCGCCTCGCCTCGCTGGCCGCGGCGCACCGACTCGGCCACGTCGAGCTGCAGCTTGCCGTACTCCTCGTTGATCACCGACCGCTCCCAGTGGGTCTTGTCGAGCCCGGCGACAAAGTCCGTGCGATTCTCGACGCAGGCGATGGTTGGCAGGGCGTCGGCCACCAAGGTCTGCCGGGTGCCGCCGATGGTGAAGTCCAACGCCGCGCTAGCGAGCTCGAGGTCAGCGGTGGTACCGGTCGGGACGGTGAGGGTGATCCAGACCCGTCGCTCCTGACCGGCGAACAACACCCCCGGCCGGAAGATGACGTCGTTGCCGTTGCGCTCGACCGGGTAGCCGGCGGCGTCGTTGACGGTGATCCCGGGGCGGGGGGTGATCCGCACCGCGAGGCCAGCGGCGACCGTCTCGCGCGCCGTGTCGAACTCATCCTTGAAGACCGCGGCCAGAGCTTGGCTGCCGTTGAGGTAGTAGTAGTTGCCGGTGCCGTGGTCGGCGAGGGAGGCCATCAGCCCCTCGTTGAAGTCGTCGCCGACGCCGACGGTGGTGAGCACGTATTCGCCGCGGGCCACCCGGCGGGCGCGGTTGAGCAGGCTACCGGAGGAGGTGTCACCGGCGGTGGCGATGCCGTCGGAGATCAGAATGACGCGGGTCTGACGACCGGCCCGTTGACTGCCCTCCACCACGCCGCTGGCCACGTCGAGGGCGTGGCTGATGTTGGTGTAACCCGAGGCCTGTAGCTGGTTGATCACCGCCAGCCAGTGATGGCGCTGGCCGGTGCTCACCGTTTGTAGGGGGATGTCGATGCCGGCGCTGCTCGAATAGCTGACCAGGGCGAAGCGATCCTGCTCCCCGAGCTGGGCTACGAGCTCCCGCAGGGCGGCCTTGGCGTCGACCAGCTTTTTGCCCGCCATCGAGGTGGAGCGATCAAAGGCGACCACCAGGTCGGTCGGTACCCGGACCTCGCCCTTTATCGCGTTGGCGTCCGCCCGCATCACGACCTCCATGCGGACCGTGCCGTCGCCGCCGGCGAGTACCCGGGTGCGATCGACGTGGGCGCCGAAGCCGATCCCGGCGGCCTGGGAGAAGGTCAGGGGCGGCGGTGTACCGGGCGACTGGCCATCCGGAAGGGTGATGCCGAGTCCGGAGCCGGCGCCAGCGATGATGGTGCCAGCCACCAGGCCGGAGGCGATCAGGACGGAGCGTCGAAGGTTGAGCTTCTTTTTCTTCATGGTGTGTTCCTCGTGGGTGATCCGTTCTTGTTTCAACGGTACGCCGGTTGCGCCCCGGGCGTTGCAAAAGGCCT
>JAUUZB010001132.1 GCA_030590185.1 Deltaproteobacteria bacterium | reverse complement strand
TAAGATGAGCCGCAGCCTCGCCTCCGGAGTTAGCCTAGCCGTGTCACTCGCCACCGCCTCCACCGCCCTGGCGCAAGCGCCAGACCCCGCGGCCGTGATCCGCTTCGAGGGTCGCTCCGACTTCGAGCACATCTTCGTGGTCGACGAGGGCGACCTGCGCTATCTGCGCTTCGGCTCGGCCGACGGCGATGACCAGAGCGTCATCTCCCTGCGCGATCCAGGGTCGGTGCCGGTCGACTACATCCAGGCCGCGGGACTCGGCTTCGTGGCCTGCGGCCGTTGCCAGCGCCTCCTGATGATCGGCCTCGGGGGCGGCGCCTTCACGACCATCGCGCGGCGGGTCTACCCTCTGATGACCATCGACGCGGTGGACATCGATCCCATGGTGGTGGATGTCGCCCAACGTTTCTTCGGGGTGCGCACCGACGAGCGCTTCCGCATCCACATCACCGACGGCGCCGCCTTCGTGCCGGCCGTCGAGAGCCCCTACGACCTGATCATGCTCGACGCCTACTCCGCCGAGGACACACCGCCGGACCTGATCACCGAGACCTTCTTCTCGCGGGTCGCGGCAAAGCTCAGCCCCGGGGGCGTGGTGGTACTCAACCTCTCGACCGACGAGGATCTGGAGCAGCTCGTCAAGGAGCGCTTCGCCGCGGTCTTCCCCCACACCACCTGCCTACGCACCGAGGACGAGTGCAACGTGATGCTCTACGGACGACGCGAGCCGCTGCCCGCGCGCGCCAGCCTGCTGCGGGAGGCCGAGCGCTTCGGCCAGGATCGTACCCTGGGCTATGACCTCACCGCGCTGGCGCGGCGTTGGCAACAGCCCTGTCCCTGAGTCGAGGTCCCTCCATGCGCTGGCTCGCTCCCCTGCCGTTCCTCCTGCTCTTGGGTTGGGCCAGCCAAGCCAACGCCGTGGGGGAACCGTGGGCCGTGGCGGCGGGCGAACGGTTCGTGCGGTTCTCGAGTCGCACCGTCTTCGGCTCGGGTGGGTTCATGGTCGGCGGCGACTACGTCGATGTTGGTTCCACCTACATCGACAGCGACCTCGAGCTCTACGCAGAGTTCGGCGTAACCGACGCCCTCACCGTAATCGGCTCGGCGACCGCCTTCGGCTACGCCACCATGGGCGATCGTGCCACCACCTACATCGGGCCCCTGTGCCTCGCCGCCCGTCTCGGGCTGCCGCGCCTCGCGGAACGCATCGAGGGTCTGCAGCTCGGGCTCGAGGTTACCGCCGGCTTCAACCCGGGCTTCGGCGACCAGCGCATCGGCGCCGCCCTCCTCGCCGACCAGCGCATCTGGGAGTACACCGCCACCCTCGAGCACCACTATTTTGGAGCCGCCCTGCGGCTGGGCTACCGGCTCGACTGGGGGATCTACCTGCTGGTCCAGGCCGGGGTGCGGGCGCGGAATCAACCGAAGGATCTCGGCGCCATCTTTCACGGCACCGCCCGACTCGGCCTCGAGACGGAGGCCGGCGTCGACCTCGAAGCGGGCCTCCTCTGGTTGCAGCCGACCGGCGAGGTGGTGCGCAGCAACTTCTCGGGCGCCACCGGCAGCCGCCAACTCGGCGCCAGCATCAGCATCACGCTGTGGCTGATCGATACCTTCGGCGTCTTTGCCGGGGCAGAGGGCAACTTCCTCGCCGAGGCGGCGCGCCCCGGCCCATTCGTGCTCGCCGGCCTCGTGCACCGCTGAACCCGTCAGCCAAGGGCTTGCTGGCCTCCAACGGCGCTGTTATGGACGCCTGATCTCACGGGTACCCGCCCGCGTTCCCAGAAGCCAAGGGGGCAATCGTGCATAGAATGACGTTCCAGGGGCCGGCGATCCGGCTCGCCTTGGTCATAGTCGCGGCCGCCTTCATCGGTTGCGCGAATGGTGAAGCCTGCGACGGAGACGACTGCGGCGGCGCAGGCGGCACCGGCGGCGGCGGGGGCACCGGCGGCGTGAGCGAAGGCGGTGACGACCTCCCCATGGGGGCCGACTCCTGCATCACGGGCGAGGCGAACCTCCGGCGTTGCGACGGCGACTGGCTCGAGGAATGCGACGGCTGCTCCTGGGTCCGGATCAATGATTGCGCCGACCTCGTGGAGGGTTGGACCTGCCGCGAGCCGCAACCCGGCGCCGGGCGCTGCGACGAGCCCTATGACAGCGCCGGCCAATACTTCCTGTGCGGCCTCGGCTTTGGCGGGCTCTGGTACGGCGAATGCGATACCACCCTGAGCTGCGAGTTGGGCTTTGACGGCACCGCCTGCGCCTGCGTGCGGCCCTGCGCCGAGGACCCGAGCGCCTGCGATCCAGCCACCGAATTCTGCGACACCAAGGACTTCCTGAACGGCGCCTGCGTGCCCCTCGGCACCTTTGGCGAGCCCTGCGAGGACAGCTCGATCTGCGCCGCGGGCTACGACTGCATGCCGCGCCAATCCGACATCACCAACAAGGCCTGTGTCCTAATTTGCACCGACGGTTCCGACATCTGCCCCGCGGGCGAGGTCTGCAGCGGCAACGAAGACTTCCACGTCTCGGTCTGCGTGAGCACGACCGACAAAAACCCGCCGATCAGACAGAGCGGCCACGCCTCCTCCCACACCAGCCTCTCCGTACTCCACGAGTC
>JAUUZB010000867.1 GCA_030590185.1 Deltaproteobacteria bacterium | reverse complement strand
TCGGGTCTTCGACACCAACCAGCGGCCTTCGGTCGTCATCACCGGCGCGCCGAGCGCCGGCAACGCCTTTGATCCGGTGGAGGTCGATGCCAGCACCTCCTTCGATCCCGACGGCTCCATCGTCAGCTTCGCCTGGGAGCAGGCGACCGGCCCCGCCGGCGAAATCGCCAACGCCGATACCGCGACCGCCACCCTGACCCTGCCGGACGTCATCGAGGAGGGGCTGATCACTTACCAAGCGCTGGTCACCGACGACGAGGGCAAAATCGGCGTCGGCACAATCACCATTTTGGTGAGCCCCATGGCCGCCTCCCTCGCCTTCGTGGACCTCACGGGCTCCGTCGACATCGAGGTCGATACCATCTGGCCGTCGCTCCGGGTCGAGGTCCGCAATGCGGCGGGCGAGCGCATCTACCGCGGTCCTCCCTCGGCCTTCGACATCACGGTCGAGGTCCAGCCGGGCATCGGCACCGGCGCGCTCAGCGGCACCGGAGACCGTCGAGCCTTCCAGGGCATCGCGGTCTTCAACGACCTCTCTTATAATGTTGCCGAGAACGACCTGGTCCTGTGGGCCCATGCGGACGGTGGCGCGGTGGAGGGTTTCTCCCCGCCGATCAACGTGGTGCTCACCAACCAACCCCCGGTGGTGGTGGCGGACGCCCCGAGTCCCACCGTCGATGCCCTGACCACCGGCGTCCAGTTGCTCGGCACCGCCACCGACAGCGACGGCACCATCGCCAGCCGATATTGGACGCAGCTCTCTGGCCCAACGGTCAACATCGTTGACTCCACCACGGAGACCGCCAGCTTTGACGCCCCTGACGTCACCGAACCGACCCCCTTGATCTTCCGCTACAGCGCCACGGACAACGGCGGCAAGACCCGCAGCGATGAGATTAGTATTGCGGTCAACCCGGTGGCGGCGCGGGTCGCCTTTTTGGGATCTCTGCCGACGCCGGTGGCCCAGGACGGTGTCTGGTCCGGGGTCGAGGTCGAGGTGCTCAACAGCAGCGGCGAGCGCATCACCGGCGGCGAGCCGGCCAGCTACCTGGTCAACCTCGCGCCGCAGGCCGGGGCTGGTGATCTGGCGGACTTCAGCGGCACCCTCGACCTGGCCGCCACCGCCGGTCTGGCGAGCTTCGCCAACCTGACCTACGGCGCCCTCCACGCCGGCGTAATCCTGGAGCCGTCGGTTGCCAGTCCTATCCTCACCGGCACCGCCTCGAATCCAGTGACGGTGATCACCAAGCTGCCGGGCGCCATCGGCGCCATTGGCGCGGCCGTCTGGTTCGGCGGCTCGGCCCTGGTGGGCGGGGACGAGACCCTGTTCGCCGGGGGTTTCAACACCACCAGCGCGCCCCTCGACTTCGGCTTCGCGCCCACCGGCCAGACGCGACTGAGCATCGGCGACAACGATGGCTTCGTGGCGCGCTATGCCGCCGACGGCAGCCTGGTCTGGGTGCGGTCCTTTGGCGGCGTGGATGCCACCGCCCAAGCGACCGACGTGACAACCACCGACACCGGCGACGTGCTGGTGGCGGTGCGCTCCAATGGTCTGGTCGACTTCGAGGACGATCCGGTCGATGCGTTGATCCCAACCGTCTACGGCGAGGATGACATCGTCCTCGCCTCCCTCAACGGGGCCACCGGCACCTTGGCGTGGGCGGTCAGCCTGGGCGGCAGCCTGGCGGATCGTCCCACCGCCGTTGCCTTCCGCGGCACAACCTCCAACGCCGCGCTGGTCGGCGGCGACTTCGAGGGCACCGGCGTGAGCTTCGAGCCCTGCGTGGGCACGGCCCTGGCCGATTCCGACGGCTATCGCAGCGCCTTTGTGGCCATGCTGGACGGCGACGTCATCGCAGCCGACTGCACCAGCGCCCCGGCCACGGATTGGGTCTACGCCGCCACCCCGGTCGACGGCGACAGCGTGATCAACGACATCTTGGTGCTCGGCGGCAGCATCTACGCGGTCGGCACCTTCACCGGCACGGTCGAGTTCGTGACCGACGACCCGCGGGCGCCAGCGGCAGGGGCGAGCTCCCACGCGGTGATCATGGAGCTCGATCCAACGACCGGCGTCCCCATGTGGGTTCACACCTTCGGCGGCAACCTCGGCGAGACCACCGCGGTCGCGATCGCCGCCGACGCGGACAGCAACCTCTACGTGGCGGGCAACCTGCGTGGTACAGGCGACTTCGATCCGGGCGCCGGCACAACCACCCTAACCGCCGCCGGTGAGGTCGACGGTTACGTGGTCTCCTTCTCCGACTCCGGCAACTTCCGCGCGGAGCTCGCCTTCAGCTTTGGCGGCACCGGCCTGGACGACGTGGTCGTTGTCGAGGCGCTGGTCGTGGGTCCGGTCATCGACGATCCGATTCTGGTTGCAGGTGCCGTTTGGGGTAGCGTCGACCTCGACCCAGATGCGGCGAGCCAGGCGCTGACCACCCCGCGGGCCGGGGAGAGCAACGGCTTCGTGGCCGGCCTCAACACCGACGGCGAGTTCCTATTCTCCTACGAGACCGGCGCCCTGTCCGGCACCACCGGACTCGATACCAGCTGCGACGCCCTGGTGGCGACCCACCCGGCCGGTGGCCTCACCATCACGGTCGTTGGACGAGCTGGCGGTATCCGTTCGCCCTACGACGTCGACCCGACGGTGGCCGAGCGCGAGCTAACCCCGACCGGCAACCTGGACGCGACCATGGCGGTGTTGGTGCCCTGAGCGGCTCGCCCTGCCTCCTCCAAAACCCCCGAGGGTCTGACTCTGCCACCGCCCGCCGCGCCCCGGCGGTGATCGCTCACGCCTGGGTGCGCAGCAGCACGTCGCAATAGTAGCGCACCCGCCGCACCGCCGAGCCAAAGCGATTCTCATCGATGTTGTGGCGCAGGGTCATCAACACCTTGCGTTTGAGCGCGTAGCTGTTGAAACGGTTGGCGCTGCGTTCGGCCGTTTGCCCGGCGAGGGCGTCGAAGAGGGTGTCGCGGGGAAAGCCCCAGGCCTCCAGATCCCGCGGGTCGAGCTCATCCGCGACGCGCTTGGCTAGCTCGAGCGCCTCGGGCCGGGCGAGGAGGTCCTTGGCCCACTTGGCCAGGGAGTCGGTGACCGGCCGGTCGTGCTTCTCCACCGACATGGGATCCCCGTAGCTCTTGGTGATGTGCTTCTGTTTGCCGTACTCCACGCAGCCCGGCTCGAAGTCGAGGCCGAGGTGCTCGAGCACGCGCCTCATCTCTGGCTCAGGATCTTGGACCAGATCTTCGTACCGCACCTGCACGAGGTCGACCGCCTTCTCGCGGATGAAGCGCCCGAGGGCCGGAACATACTTGCTGGCGATCG
>JAUUZB010000672.1 GCA_030590185.1 Deltaproteobacteria bacterium | reverse complement strand
TTTCTCGCCTCCTGCGATCCAGCGGCGCGCGAGGCTTTCCTACAGCAGCATTTCAAGGAATTGACTCGCGACGACCTCCAACGGATCCGCGAGCGGCTCGAGCAGGAGTACGAGGAAAAGTACGGCAAGCCCTTCAAAGTCGGCGTCGACCGCGCCCGGGAGGGGGTGCTCTTTGGCTATGCCCTCGACCTGTCACGCTGTGTCGGCTGCCGGCGCTGCGTGCACGCCTGCACTCAGGAGAACAACCAGTCGCGCGATCCCGAGGTCCAATGGATCCGCGTGCTGGAGATGGACAAGGAGAAGGGCATCGACCTCTCCGAGTCGAACGCCTACTACAACCCGAAGCAGGTGCCCGAGGAGGGGCACTTCTATTTACCGGTGGCCTGCCAGCAATGCCGCCGGCCCCAGTGCGTGACTGTCTGCCCGGTGGGCGCGACCTGGAAAGAGCCGGACGGCATCGTGGTCGTCGACTACAACTGGTGCATCGGCTGTCGCTACTGCATGGCCGCCTGTCCCTACGGCGCACGACATTTCAATTGGGCCGAGCCGACCATACCCAAGGAAGAGGTCAACACCGCCACCCATTACCTCGGCAATCGGCCGCGCTATTCCGGTGTGGTGGAGAAGTGCACCTTCTGCATTCAGCGCACCCGACAGGGTCGTTATCCCGCCTGCGTTGAGATCTGCCCGGCGGGGGCGCGCAAGTTCGGCAACCTCGTCGATCCCGAAAGTGAGGTTCGCTACGTGATCGATACCAAACGAGTGTTCATCCTCAAGGAGGAGCTCAACACCCAGCCGAAGTTCTACTACTTCTACGGGGCGTGATCGCTGATGCTCTTTGTACGCTTTTACCTCGGCAGCCTACGGTTGGTTCTGCGCGGTGGTCGGGCCTATTGGACCTGGGTCGGCTTCCTGCTCCTCTGCGTCCTGGCCGGGACGCTCGGCTACGCTGAGCAGCTCAGCACCGGCCTGGTCAGCACCAACATGCGTGACCCGGTCTCCTGGGGCTTCTACATCGGTAACTTCACCTTCCTGGTCGGGGTGGCGGCCGCGGCGGTGGTCCTGGTGATCCCGGCCTACGTCTATCAGTGGAAACCGATCAAAGAGATCGTCATCATCGGCGAGCTGTTGGCGGTGAGCGCCATCGTCATGTGCACGTTGTTCGTCACCGCGGACATCGGCCGACCCGAGCGTGCCTGGCACCTGATGCCGTTTATCGGCCACCTCAACTTCCCCTCTTCGCTGTTGGCCTGGGACGTCTTGGTCCTCACCCTCTACGGCGGGCTCAACTTCTTCATCGTCACCTACCTATTGTTCATGGCCTTCACCAAGCGGGAGTACAGCGTCTCCTTTGCCCTGCCGCTCATCCTGTTCTCGATCCCGGCCGCCATCGCCATCCACACGGTAACCGCCTTCCTCTTCAACGGTTTGCCGGCGCGGCCCTTCTGGAACTCGGCCCTGTTGGCGCCGCGGTTCTTGGCCTCCGCCTTCTGCTCCGGACCGGCGGTCATTCTCATCGTGCTCCAGGTGTTGGAGAAGTACGCCGATCTCGAGATCAAGAAGGAGGCGATCTGGAAGATCGCCGAGTTGATGGCCTACGCCATGTTCGTCAACCTGTTCTTCATGGGAGCGGAGATCTTCCGCGAGGTCTACTCCGGGACCCACCACGTCCTCTTTCACCAGTACCTCTTCCTCGGCATCGGCGAGCACAGCGCCATCGTGCCCTTCGCGTGGATGGCGGTCTTCTTCAGCATCGCCGCGTTCTTGATCTTTTTGATCCCGGCGACCCGCAAGAACATGGTGACCCTGAACCTCGGGGCGCTGATGATCTACGCCGGCGTCTATATTGAAAAGGGCATCGCCCTGGTGATTCCCGGTTTTACCCCCTCGACCCTCGGTGAGATCTACGAGTATTCTCCCAGTCGCGTGGAGATTATGGTCGCAGCTGGGATCTTCGGGATCGGCTTCTTGCTTTTTACGTTGATGCTGAAGGTCGCCGTCCCAATCCTGCGGGGTGAGTTCAACGTCGATTCACCGTTGGCAAAACTTCGCTCCGACGAGGTCGAGCCAGCGGTCGAGCCAAACGCCACGGCGGTCTGACCGCATCGAGCGAGTCGCCGGCAGCGACGATCAACACAGGGCGAGGAGGCGACCGAGGCAGGTGTCGTTTCTGAAGATCGACAAGCTGAGCTGGCGTCTAGCCTTGAGCGTCGCGCTGTTGGTGGTGGTGGGACAGACGGCGGGCTTTTTCCTGGTCTACCGGCATTCCTACGATCAATTATTGACCACCGCCCGCGAGAACGCCGCCCTGCAGACCTGGTTGATCCAGCAGGCCCTCGAGCACCAGATGCTGCAAAAGGACGACCGCCTGGTGCGCCGGATGATCGCCGGGTTCGCGCGGGACCTCTCTTTTCAGCGGGTGATGATCTTGGATCGCGGCGGCCGGGTGCGTCACAGCAGCGACCCGACCATCGGCACCCAGCACTTCTCGTCCTCTTCTCCGACCTGCCAGGTGTGTCACCAGACCGAGGCCGACGAGCGGAGCAACAGCGTCGTGCTCGAGATCAACGGCGGCAACGTCCTGCGTTGCGTTCAGCCGATCCCTAACCAGGAGGCCTGCCACGGCTGTCACGATCCCGACCACGCGCTCAACGGCCTGATCATCGCCGACGTCCCCCTCGATGCGTCGATCGCGGAGCTGGAGCGCTCAATCGGCTACCTGGCCCTGGGCAGCAGCATCATCGGCCTGCTGCTCCTCGGGGGGATCGGACTGGTGTTCCGGCGCCTGGTGATGCGGCGCCTGTTTCGATTTGAGACAGCGGCGCGAGCCCTGGGGAGCGGCGAGCTCGATCGGCGGCTGCCGGTGGAGGGGGATGACGCCCTCGCCCGGGTGGAGGCGCAGTTCAACAGCATGGCCGATTCGTTGGTCAACCTATTGACCGAGCTGCGCCAGCAGCGGGCGAGCCTCGAACGGGTGATGAACAGCGTCGACGACGGCATGGTCGTTTTCGACCAGGCGCGCACTATCGTCGCGGCCAACGAGGCTTTTTGGCGCCGCTTCCCCGGTGCAGGTCCGGAGCTCATCGGCAGCTCCTGTTGCGAGCAGCTGCCCGGGGGCCTCGGCTGCGACGAGAAGGTGGAGTGTCCTACCCTAGCCTGCTTCGATCAGGGCGCCATTCAAACGGTGGTGCGCTCCCGGGAGCTGCCGGACGGCCAGACTCGCCAGGACGAGGTTCGCACCTCGCCGGTCTTGTCCGGCGACGGGGAGATCACGCACGTGGTCGAGGTGTGGCGCGACATCACCGACCGGCGCAGCGCCGAGGCGAAGCTCGCCGAGCACGGTCGCATGGTGTCCCTCGGCCGGCTGGCCTCCGGCTTCTCCCACGAGGTGAACACCCCCCTGGCCTCGATCGGGACCTGCCTCGACGGCATCTCGCGGCTGTGCGCCACCCATGAGACCCTGCGCGACAAAGAGAAGGAGCTGGTCGAGGAGTACACCCACGTCGCCTCCACCCAGGTGCAACGGGCGGGGGCCATCACCGAGCAGTTTCTCCAGTTGGCGCGGGGTCGGGCGTTGTCGCGGGACGCCGTCGACCTGCCGGCCACCGCCGCCATGACGGCTCGCCTGTGCAAGGAGATCGCCAGGCAGTCGGAGGTGCAGATCGAGGTGGAGCAACCGGACAGCCCGCTCTCGGTGGTGGCCAACGCCGCGGCGGTGCAACAGGTCCTGTTGAATCTGGTGATGAACGCAATCGAAGCGAGTGGGCATGGTCAACGGGTCGAGATCAACTTCGACACCGGCGCGCAACCAGAGGTCCGGGTACGGGATGAGGGCAGCGGCATCGCCCCCGAGGACCTGGCGCGCATCTTCGAGCCATTTTTTACGCGGCGCAAAAAGGGAACCGGCCTGGGGTTATTCGTGTCCCTGAGCCTGGCGCGCAGCTGGGGGGGCGATATAATCG
>JAUUZB010000363.1 GCA_030590185.1 Deltaproteobacteria bacterium | reverse complement strand
GCAGGCCGTGAGCTCCTCGGCGTCGAGGTTGGAGAGCAGGTTAGCCACGCTGACGCGGCCGTCGGGCTGGACCGTGGTCGTGACCACCAGCCGGGCTCTTGATAATGCCGGTCGGACGGCCAGTCTCTCTCGGTAGCAATACAGCAGATCCTCCTCCTGCGCGGCGATCCCCCGCCTGTCCCTCGCGTTCAAGCGGTCGGACCATTGGGTCTCGAGATCCTCGACGCTGACGTCGGCCTTCGGCCAGCGTAGCCCACCACCGGTCATCCCTCTGATCCCGAGGCCGGCCAGCGTCCCGAAGCTGCTGATGAGAAATAGGTGACTGGGGCGCGGCATCGGGCGATACCAGCGGGTGGTGACGAGCTTCGTCATCTTCTGCTCAGGTAGCTGCCAATAGATGTCGGGTGCCGGCTCGTTGAGCGCAAAGGGACGCGCCGGCAGAGTCGTGATCTCCGGCTCGGGACGACTCTCGGGGCGACTGGGCGCGACCTCCGGGCGGACCACCAGGCGCGCGGGCTGGGCGATCGCCAGGAGCTCCGGTTGGTAGTAGTCGTAGAGCACCGCCCCTGGGGCGCTGCCCTCCACCGGAGCGCGCGCTTCGAGCTCCAGGGTCAGCTCGGTGCGACCGCGAACCAGGGTCGAGAGGTAAAGGAGCAGGTCATGGTCTTCGAGCTCGGTGCGCCGGATCTTGGGGTCGCGACTCGAGCGGGTGCGGTTGACCTCGAACCCAGGCGGGACGTGGTAGCGGATCATCGGCATCCGGATGGGCGGGCCGCTGTAGGTGGCGACCAGGGTCGCCTCGATCGTCTGCCCCACCCGCGCCTCGGTCCGATCGTAACCGATGCTCAGGCCCAGGGGCGACGCGGCCCTCTCGCTCCCCAACGCCTTCCAGGGCAAGCGAAAGGCGTAGGCCGCCACCACCATGCGGTTGAGGTCCTGGGTCGAGCCCGCGGCCCAGGCCAAGCGGTTGACGCCGGGGCGAAGGGTCGCGGAGAGATCAGCCTGCCAGGTTCGATCCCCCCCAGGCCCCTCCCATTCAACGGGCGCGCCGTTGAGGGTGAGCCCCTCGGGCGCCGCAGGGCGATCCGCGGGCGGGAATTCGCTCAAGATCTCCAGGACCCGCAGAGAATCTTGGGTCGAGATCCACAAACCATCGGCGCCCTGGCTGCGCGCGATGAAGGCCAAAGCCTCGCGCGCGTCGCCATTGCGACCGGCGCGGTGGAGCACGCGGGCCGCCAGCGCCGTGGCTTCGATTTTAGCGCCGACGAAGACGGACCCGTACGGCGTCCCCTCCGCGGGCCAGGCCTTGCCCCCCGAGCGCTGCCGTTGTCCCAAGGAGGCGAGGTGCGCGACGAGCTGGGCGCGCACTTTTGGGTAGGCGTCGAGATCCTGTAGCGCCCCGCCGACGGTCGCGACCAGCCACGCGTCTTCGGACCGCTTGGCGCGTTTGATCTGCGGCGTGAGCGCGTCGAGGGCCGCGAACCGAGCGTTGGGGTGATCGGTCACCTCGAGGGCCCGAGCCAAGCTCGCGAGCATCGCCGCCCGCTGCGACGAATCCTTGACCTCGGGGAGAAAGTCGAGCACCGCGGCGATGGTCCGCTCCAGGACCTCATCTCCGACGCCGAGGTGACGTTGGCTCAACGCCAGCAGCTCCAGCGCGAAGGCGGAGACCGGTCGATCACGCTCCTCGTCCGGCCAGATGGAAAAACCGCCGTGGGGATGTTCGTAGGTTAAGAGCCGCTGGTGGCCGCGCAGCGCGTTGCGCCGGGCCTCTTCGAGCAGACGGCGGTTGCGCTCATCCGACGGGGGTAATCTCGCCAATATAATGTAGTTGGGGAGGGTCGAGGAGATGGTCTGCTCGGCGCAGCCATCCGGCACCGTGAGCAAGGCCTCCGCCCCGGGGTTCACCCGCGAGAAGAGATCCGGATAGTAAACGAGGCCGAGCCGCTCCGGTACGGCCTCCGCCGGGATCTCCAGGGCAAGCTCCACCCCTGGTCCAATGGTGGCACTGCGCTCGGCCAAAAAGCCGCTGCCCTTGGCGACGCGTACCGGGTGCTCGATGGCGTCCTGATGGCCTTGCGACCTGGCCTGGATCCGGATCGCGTGGCGCCCGGGCTCGACCGCGACAAAGGGCAGGTAGACCAGCGCACCCCTTTTGGCCGGCACCGGCGCGGTCGCCTCAGCGCCGACCTCGAGCCAACTCATCGGCGCCAGCGCCACGCGGACGTCGAGCGCCTGGTCTGTGTGGTTGTAGAGCGACACCGGCAATTGGACCCGATCGCCGACCGTGAGCCGTGCCGGTACGCTGGCTTCGATCTGCAGCGGCTGGACCGACGGGATGTCGAGCCGGCCGAGCGCCAGCTCACCGCTCTTGGTGTGGGCGAGGGCGGTTGCCTTCCAAGTGGTCAGTTGATCCGCCAGGGTCACCTCCACGGCGGCGCGCCCCTCGGCGTCGGTGACCAACAACGGCTCGTAGAGGAGGGTGTCGGGGAACCGCTTGCGGAGGTGGGGCAGCGGCCTCTCCGGTGCGCTCGCCGCCGTCTGGGGCCCGTCGTCGGGACCGCCCGGGGCGCTGCCGATCATCGGGACGCTGATCACGTGCCGGCGGTTGGTATCGAAGTAGGCCCGCCCGTCCCGTTGCAGCGGGTTCGTCGCCCACACCAGGATCAAGGCGAGCGCCGGCAGGATGATCCCGGTGAAGCGTGGCGCCCGGCGCCAACACCAGACGGCGATGAGCAGCAAGGCCGCGATGACATAGGGGTGCGCGCGGATGAGCGCCGCCTGCAACGGAAACTCCATCGTCGATGGATCGCCGATCGGGTAGGCTCCGTGCAGACCGACCAACAGGGCGTACAGCAACACCAGGCCCGATCCGATCCAGAGCGGCACCGCGCCCCGCGCGGCCACGAGCAGCAGGAGCAGCAGCGTGATCGTTACACCGAGGATCACCGGGTGCGAGTGGGGGCCCTTTGCCTTTGGCACCACCGCCACCAGATCCTCGCGGTGGATGAGGGAGTAGTGGGAGTAGGTCGCCTGGCCGGCGGTGTATGACACCTGCGACAGCAGTCGAAAGGGCGCGCCGCGCTCGGCGATGATGCTCACCGCCGTCGCCGCCTCCTGGCCGCTGAGCCTGGCGAGAGTCCGCAGATCATCCACTGTGGAGTTGAGGCGCTGGTACAGCGGCTCGATCAGAAAGCCCCCGCGGGTCAGCGCCGCCGGGTCGACGCGGAAATCCTCCAGCGCCAAGACCGGGTCCCCGTTTACACTCAGCATATTCTGCTTGATCTGGATCACCGTCCCCATGTCGGGGGCCAGGTGCTCGTGGGTCTCCAGGATCTCCTCGGCGTCGATCTCCCGGTTGGTGAGGCCGGGGAAGCGGCGGGGGTCTTGAGGCCGGCCGATCCCCGCCTCTAGGGTCAACTCTTCGACCTCCACCGGCTGACGCCGTGGCCCATGGCCGGTGAGCACAAAGGGCAGCGCCGCGAGGGCGAGGAGCTGGCAGAGGTTCGCGCTGATCGCCAACTTCGAGCGGCCGCGGCTCGGCCACCAGATGATCAGCAACAGGAGGGCGAGCAACGGCCCCACGAACCGGAGGTAGAAATCGAAGGCGACCGAGGCGGTAGGCCCGGGAAGCATGCCGAGGAGATCGGCGGCGAGGTCTAATAATGCTGGTGCGTCGTTGGGCTCGACCGGTCGGGGCGGGTACTGGGCATAGAGCACCTCTGGGCGGTCCGGTTGACTCGCTGCCAGCCAAAAGCCCATACCCTGTTGCAGCTCGACGCTGCCCAGGATCTCCTCGACCCCTCGTCCCTGCAGCAGCGGGCTCGCCGCCAAGTCGCGCAACCCGGATTGCGGGAGGTGTTGGAACTGTACCTCGGCGCCGCTGAGGCCTTGGCCGTTCAACGCGTAGATCCCACGGTCGAGGACGCCGAGCTCCACCGCTGCTGCGGCTGGCTCGCCGTCGGGATCGCTGACCTGGAGCGAGAGCGTCACCGGTGCGCCGGGATGACCACCGGCGGGCTCGGCCCGCAGGCTCACGCGCAAGGCGCTCGGGTCAGCGACGATGATCGAGGCGGCGGTGGAGCGGCCGGCGTAGCTCACCTCCAGGGTCACCAAGCCTCGGAGGCCGGGCGGCAGGTCGACCCGCCGCCGAACCCTCTTCCCAGCGATGATGATGCTCTCGGTCGCGAAGACGTCGCCGGCCCGATGCAGGAACAGCTCCGCGCGTCGCCCGGGGGTGTCGGTCCTGAGCTCCACTTCGACGCTGGTGGCGCTGCGCACCAGAGGTGCATCCACCACGGCCGCGATGCCGCCCGGCTGCGCCAGCTCGACCTCGCCGTGCCATTGCCCGCGGCGGTCGGCGGCGGTTGCCTCCACCGAGATCGGCCCGGGCTCGAGGAGTAGATCGAGCACGGCGATCCCATCCTCACCGGTGCTGGCGGTTCGGTCCTCCCCTTCCACGTCGATCACGAGCTGGGCGTCGACCGCGCCTCCCCCGGGCTCCTGCACCACGATGGCGACCCGGTTGGGCGTGCCGGCCATGGGCGGGTGCATCCAAAACCAGCCCACTTCGAGGGCGGCGAGCGCCAGTGGGATCTGGTGCCGGACGGACTCGCGATGACCGGCGCCGTCCACCACCTCGACGTCGATGCGGATCATGCCTCGGGCGAAGACCTCGAGGTCCGGCGGCGCAGGGAGGGAGAGCTGCGCCGCGCCGGCATCGTCGAGGTTGAGGCGCGCTCGCGCGAAGCTGTTGGCGATGCCGGGCTTGGTCGGATCCGTCGGCCAAAGCTTAGTGCTCGCGGTCACCGACAGGGCGCCGTCGCGAACCGGCACGCCGTGCAGGTACTCGCCTCGGATCTCGAGGTCGAGCGCCTGCCCCGGTTGCAGGTACGGCGCGCTCTCGACAGCGATCAAGAAGCGGGGCTTGCGATACTCCGCGACGCGTACGGCGCGGTCCACCGTTCGCGTACCGACGCTGGCGCTGACGGTGTACACGCCGAGCAAGGTTTGTCGGGCCAACGGCAACCCGGCGGCGGCGACCCCGAGCTCGTTGCTCGTGGTCGACTCCAGCATCAACCCAGCCCCGCCTGGGGCGCGCACCCGAAAGATGACCGGCGCGTCGCGCCGGGGCCGGCGGTCGGCGCCCTCCACCACGAGGCACCGCATCCGGATCTCATGTCCCGGTTGGTACAGCGTCCGGTCGGTGGTCAACAGCAGATCGGGCTCCCCCGCGACCAGGAGCCGAGGCGCTATTACCGCCAAGATCAAGACGACTGACCGCAACCATCCCATCACGAAGCGCTATCCGTCTCCCAGCGCGACGTTGTCAAGCAATCTCGAGGAGCGACAGCTGGTGCCCGCCGGCGTGGCCGACGGGGTCGACGGTTCGATTCTCTGCCGCCGTCACGCCTCCAAAAAGAGAAAGAACCGATCCTATGATCGATCGCGTCCG
>JAUUZB010001048.1 GCA_030590185.1 Deltaproteobacteria bacterium | reverse complement strand
TCGGTGATGGTCGGTGAAGCGGTGGGTGCCGGGCGCGGGGATCTCGTGCCCAGGCTGGCGCGGTCGGCGCTCAAGGCAGCCCTACTCTATATGGGGCTTTGCGGCGGGGTGTTCCTCTTGGCGGGGGAGACCCTGGCGCGCGGCTTCACCGAGGAGGAGCCCCTGGTGGCGCTGACCACGCAGCTGCTCATGGTGGCGGCGTTGTTCCAGCTCTCGGACGGCGCCAACATGGTCGCCCGCGCCGTGCTGCGGGGCGCGGGGGACGTGCGTTATCCGGCGGTGGTTTGCATCATGGTCGCCTGGTTGGCGACGCCACCGATGACCTGGCTGCTCGGCTACCATGCCGGACTCGGCGCGGTGGGCGGTTGGATCGGGCTTTGCCTCGAGCTGACCGTTGGGGCGGGCATCCTCTGGTGGCGCCTGGAGCGCGGGGGCTGGCGGGTGGCGGCCGAGCGGACCCGCGCCGAGCGGGAGGAGGCATCGCGGCGGGTGGCGTTGGCGTGAGTTGGAAAAAACCGGGGGGCGGCCCGTGCTGAGGCGGGTCGCGCCCCGGATCTCTGCCTCGAGTCGCCTGGGTCCCAACAACCCCGGCTGCGACAAACGTGTCCCAAGCTACGACACGAACATCCGGCGCCTTCGCAACCGGCCACGATCGGGGACCAGGGCCCTGGCACGGATGCTGCTCTGTCCGTCGGTGACCGAGTTGTCATTCACCATTGAAAGGATCACGACATGAACCCCTCCAAGCTCAAGCCCTTCAACCTCAACTCCGACACGGCCCGCTCCGATCTCCTGCACGGTATCCCGGTGGTGGTCGCCTCGGTGCTGTTTACCTTCCTGCTGTTGATGCTCCTCTCGGCGAATGCCGGGGCCGCTGATCCACCGCCGGAGCCCACCACCAGTCGGGTCGAGCTCAATAGCGCCAGCCTCAGTCAGCTGATGGAACTGCCCGGGATCGGCGCCACCCGCGCCCGGGACATCGTCGAGTATCGGCGCAAGCGAACGTTCAAGCGGCCGTCGGATCTGCTGCGCATCCGGGGGATCGGTAGGCGCACGTATCTGCGGCTGAAGCCGCTGGTCCAGGTGGAGCCGAAGACAACGCCGGCTCTCTTGCCGAAGCGCTGATGAGGCGGGCCCCGGGGCTATCGCCCGCCCCGGGGCCACGTCAATCGGTGAAATGTGACTAAGGGTAGTACTCGTCGTAGAGGAACGCGATCTCGGCCGGGGATAGCGCCCGATCGTACACGCGGACGTCGTCGATGACACCGTCAAAGAAGAAATTGGCCCCGCTGGACTCGTTGCGTCCAATCCAGAGGTCGGCCGGGTTGGCCTGCAGCGTGGTGTTGGGGGTGTCGTAGGCCGGTTGGCCGGCGATATAGTCTTCCCTGTCGCCATCGGCATCGATGGTGATGCCGACATGGTAGAAGACGCCAGAGGGGCCCGTTACGTCGGCACCCAAATCATAGCCCATGACGCCGCCAACGGAGCCCTCGCCGAAATGCACGCCCGACGAAAGCGAGGGTATCACCGCTTGGAAGAGCGAAAAGGTGCCATACAAGTCAGGAGATAGCCCGTCACTCTTGGACACGATCATTTGATGGTCGCCGGTTGACCCGCCGTTGTGTTTCTCCAGGACCACGACCGTGAGCTCGGCAAAGGCGAGGGCCGCGGTGCCAACGATCTGAATACCGGAGGTGGTACCGTTGAACGCGCCGGCCATCCCGACGTCGCCGTTGCGATCGACGACGGGGGTGACGGCGGTCGAGGTCGTGGTGTAGGCGTTGGGACCGAAGTCGTCGGAGCTGCTGCCGTAGAAACCAAGGTGCGCGACGAGCCCACCCTCGCCAACCGCGGGGTAGCGCTCGCCACTGTCCCCCCACCGGACGCGACCACCGTTGAGCACGAGGATCTCGGTGCCGAGATCGGGGAGGGTGCCTTTCCAGATGTTGCCGCGGGCGATGACCAAGGACTGACTGCCGTGAACGAGGGCAGCGCCGCTCACCCCGGAGAAATCGTTGTTGCCGGGGCTGGCGACGGTGCCTAGGTTGGGCGTGGCCTCGAAGGCGTAGTCGGCGTCGACGAGGTGGATGAACACGCCGAGCAGGCCCACGAAGGTGTTGTTGTGCACCGACGGGGTCACCGCCGCGGCACCGTAGCCGCAATTGATGCCGCCGAGGGCGAAGCCAATGGAGTTATCAAAGAGATTGCCGTCGATGATCGGCCCGCCGCTGTCGACGTGAACGCCGACGTTCTCCACGAAGAGGTCGTTGTCCAAGATTTCGACCACCCCGTCGCTGTCCACGAGCACGCCGCCGTGGGTGTTGCCCAGGAAGGTGTTGGCGTAGATCTCCATGTCGATGCCAGTGCCCGCGATGCTGATGCCGAAGTAACCCGGCTCGACGGAGCCGGTACCGATGGCAAAACCTTCCACCACGGCGCTGTGGGAACCGACGATCATCGCGCCAGTTTGGCCGGCGGGGGCGTCGTTGATGATCTCCACCGGATAGGTGCCGTTACCACGGTTGGCCGCGTCCCCGACGAGCCGTTGGCCCTCGGCGAGCACCAAGGGGAAAACCTCGCCATTGGTGGCGCCGTCGTAGATCCCCGAGAAAACCTGGAACACGAGGTACGGGGCGGTGTTGTCCTCGAGGGCGTAGGTGAGGGTCTTGAAGGGCTGGAGCTTGGTCCCCGGCCATGCGTCGCTGCCGTTGACCGCATCGACCCAGTAGTCGCAGGGGTGCAGGTAGACCGTGATCAGCTGAGTCTCGGTGATGCTGTCGCTGCCGGCCGCATCCGTCACCGTGAGGGTGACGTCGAATCTCCCCGGCGCGCCGTAGATGTGAG
>JAUUZB010000118.1 GCA_030590185.1 Deltaproteobacteria bacterium | reverse complement strand
CATCGGATCCGCCGCTGGACATCTGGGTGGCGAGGACGAGGAGCAGCGCGAGTGGCATCGTGTCTTCTCCGTGCAGTTTGCGGCCCTATAGCGGGGAATCGGGCGCCAGGGCAACGCTATGGGCGGTTGACTCAAAGACCGGGTGGGGCTAGCAACCCCCGCAGAGGGCGAGACATCCCGGAGGAAGGCAGCAACTCGATGGCCGACATAGCCCACGACCTCCCCACAAAGAACGTCGAAATCAACATGGGTCCCTCCCACCCGGCCATGCACGGGACGGTGCGGATCTTGGTGGAGCTCGACGGTGAGTTGATCGTCAAGAGCCGCACCGACATCGGCTTTCTCCACCGGGGGTTCGAGAAGTGTTGCGAATCGGTGCACTGGGCCCAAGTCATGCCGTACACCGATCGGCTCAACTACGTCTCGCCGATGCTGAACAACTTCGGCTACGCCCAGGCGGTGGAGCGGTTGATCGGCATCGACATCCCACGGCGAGCCAAAGTCCTGCGCGTCCTCATCGGTGAAGTCGCGCGCATCGTTGATCACGTCACCTGCCTGGCCGCCATGGCCATGGAGGTGGGTGGGTTCACCCCCTTCCTATATCTGGTCGAGGGGCGCGAGTTTCTCTACGACCTGATCGAGGAGGTCTCTGGCGCCCGGGTCACCAGCAACTACGCGCGCATCGGTGGCGTCGCCCACGACCTGACCCCGGGTTGGGAGGAGCGCTGCCGCGCCGCCGTCACCCGCTGTTTCAGATTCATCGAAGACACCGAGAAGATGCTGACCCTCAACCGCATCTTCGTCGACCGCCTCCAGGGCGTGGGGGTGGTCACCCAGAAGGAAGCGATCTCCTACGGCATGACCGGGCCGTTTTTGCGCTCCACCGGGGTGGAGTACGACATTCGCAAGGCCCACCCATACGATGTCTACGACGAGATCGACTTCGACATCCCGGTGGGCGGCAACGGCGACAGCTACGACCGCTGGCTGGTGCGCCTCGAGGAGATGCGCCAGAGCCGGCGAATCATCGACCAGGCCATCGACCTGCTAGAGCCGGGCCCGATCATCGTCGATGAGCCGCGCTTCGTGCTGCCGGACAAACAGGCGGCCACCAACACCATCGAAGGCCTGATGAATCACTTCAAGCTGACCATCGATGGCGCCCAGGTGCCAGCCGGGGAGGTCTACAGCTTCACCGAGGCCGCCAACGGCGAGCTCGGCTTCTATCTGGTGTCGGACGGCACCGGAAACCCGTACAAATGCCGGGTGCGTTCGCCCTGCTTCCCGGTCATCCAGGCGATGGACGACGTGCTGCTCAAGGGCGCGACCATCGCCGACGTCATCCCAGTCTTCGGCTCCATCAACATGATCGGCGGCGAGTGCGACCGCTGAGTCGGGCAGGAGATAGTATCGACATGCCGCAGGTCAACATCGACGGCACCAAGCTCGACTTCGAAGATGGTGAGACCATCATCCAGGTCGCCCAACGCAACGACGTTGCCATCCCCTTCTACTGTTGGCACCCGCGCCTGTCGGTGGCGGCCAACTGCCGCATGTGCCTGGTGGAGGTCGAGGGGGCGCCCAAGCTGATGCCGGCCTGCCACACCCCCTGCCGTGATGGCATGAACGTCACGGTCAGTAACGAGCGGGTGCGCGACGCCCAACGGGCGGTCCACGAGTTCGTGCTGATCAACCACCCCCTCGATTGCCCGATCTGCGACCAGGCGGGGGAGTGCGAGCTACAAGACACCTATATGGAGTTCGATCTGCGGCCCGGCCGCATGGTCGACGCCAAACAACCCCACCCGCGGCTCGAGCACCTCGGCCCGAACGTGGTCTACAACGGCGACCGTTGCATTCTCTGCACCCGCTGCGTGCGGTTCATGGACGAGATCGCCAAGGACCGTCAGCTCGGCGTCTTCCAACGCGGCGACCACGCGCACATCGGCGTGATGCCCGGCCAACAGCTCGACCACCCTTACGCGCTCAATACGGTCGATGTCTGCCCGGTCGGCGCCCTCACCTCAACGGTCTTCCGCTTCAAGCAACGGGTTTGGAACCTGCGTCGCTCCGACAGCATCTGCGGCGGCTGCGCCAAGGGTTGCAACGTCTACGTCGATCAACGCTCCGCTCAGGTCTATCGACTGTTGCCGCGCGCCAACGACGCGGTCAATCAGGTCTGGATGTGCGACGCGGGCCGGCTCACCTACGCCCGCGCCAACCAGAACCGCCTCACCACCCCCTTGATGAGCACCGGGGGCGGCAACGGCGAGCGGCCACCTGCCAAGGTCACCGAGTTGCGTCAGGCCCGACGCCGCATCCGGGAGATCCTCACGGCGGCCCGTGACGGTGACGGCAAGGATCTCAACGTCGGCGTGGCCCTGTCCCTGCACGCCACGGTCGAGGAGGCCTATATCCTCGGACGCTTGGCCAAGGAGGTTCTGGGCGCCACCAGCATCGCGCTGCTCGGCTACGATGATGGTACGGCCGACGACTTCTTGCGGGCCGCGGACCAGAACCCCAATCGTGCCGGCATCACCGCGGTCCTCGGCGACCTGGATCTGGGCATCGACAGCCGCGCCGACCTCGAGGCGGGGATCCGGGCGCGCGACTACGACGCCCTGCTCGTGGTCGGCCACGAGCTGAGCGACCCGGAGGGGCTCGCGACCCTGGCCGAGGGACTCGGCAACTTCGTGCACGTCGCCCACGCCCGCACTGCCCTGGCGGAGGCGGCCGACGTCACCCTGCCCAGTCTCGCCTGGGTGCAACTCGACGGCACCTGGGTAAACGGCGAGCGCCGCGCCCAAGGCCTGCGGCCAGCCTTCCCGCCGGTCGGGGATGCCCGACCGAGCCACGAGTGGTTGATGGAGATCGCGGCGGAGCTAGGCTTGGGCTTCGCGTTGCCCTCACCCCAAACCATCCGGGCGGAGATCGAACGTCATCTCGAGTCCTTCAAGGGTAAGGGACTGACCGACCTCGGGCCCCTGGGCCGCGAGCTGTGAGCAGCCAAACGGGAAAGTAAAGACGATGGAACTGTTGACTAGCCTTCTCCTATACGTCGCGCTTCCGGCCGGGAAGTTCCTGTTCATCGCCTTCGCGTTCACCATGGTGATCGCCGCCGTGCTCACGGTGCTCGAGCGCCGACAGAGCGCCTACGCCCAGGACCGCCTGGGACCGTCGCGCGCGCACTTCATCAAAATCTTCGGGCATCCGTTCATCTTCTTCGGCCTGTTCCACGTCGTGGCCGACGGCATGAAGATGTTCTTCAAGGAGGCGTTTGTGCCCACCACCGCGGATAAGTGGATCTTCCGCATCGCACCGATCATCGGCTTCGCCGCCGTCCTGGTCACCATGGCGCTGATCCCCTTCGGCCCCGACATCACCCTGTTCGGCGACTTCGTCCTCCAGCTACAGGTGGTGCGGGTCGACACGGGAGTCTTGTTGTTGTTCGCCATCGGCTCCCTCGGGGTCTACGGCGCCGCCCTGGGCGGCTGGGCATCCAACAACCGCTTTGGCCTGCTGGGCGGGCTGCGCAGCGCCGCCCAGAGCATCTCCTACGAGATCGCCCTCGGACTGACCATCGTCGGCATCCTCATCGCCTACGGCTCCACCGAGCTGTACGCGCTCGGCATCGCCCAGAGCGGTACCTTCTTCTACGGCATCCTCCCGAACTGGGGCATCTTCATCCAGCCCCTGGGCGCCATCCTCTTCTTCACCGCCGCCATCGCCGAGACCAAGCGCGCCCCCTTCGACATGCCCGAGGCGGAGTCGGAGATCCTGGGCTACTTCGTCGAGTATTCCTCGATGGGCTTTGGGCTGTTCATGCTGGCCGAGTTCCTGGAGATCGTAGCGCTCGGGGCGCTGTTCACCACCCTGTTCCTGGGCGGCTGGCAGGCGCCCTGGATCATCGGCGACGGCTACGTTCTCGGCCTGCCGTCGGCTGATTATCAATGGCTCTACGGGCTGGTCGGCTTCGCCGTCTTTGCCATCAAGACGATCTTCATGTGCCTGTTGCAGCTGCAAATCCGCTGGACCCTGCCGCGCTTCCGCTACGATCAATTGATGCGGATCGGCTGGAAGAACCTGCTGCCCCTGGCCCTGGTCAACATCTTCATCACCGCCGGCTTGGTCTGGTGGGATCCGACCAACAAGCTGCTGCTCTATGTAGGCATCACGATGATCGTGCTGTTCATCGTCGTGGTGATCGCAGGGCCGAGGCGCGTCACGGCCCCGGCCGAGGCCCATTAGGAGTACCCGATGGCGATCAAGGTTCGCGAGCACGTCGATTTCTCAATCTACGAGCGCAGCTTCTTCCCGGAGATCGTACGCGGCGTCTGGGTGACCACCCGCCACCTGTTCGCCAACCTGTTCGGGCCCCGCAAGACCCGAGACTTGCAGACCCTACGCTACCCTGAGGAGCAGCGCATTTACCCGCCGCGCTTCCGTGGCCAACACCGGCTGCTCCCCCGCGAGGACGGCACGTCGCGCTGCGTGGCCTGCTACATGTGCTCAACGGTCTGCCCGGCCTATTGCATCCACATCGTGGCCGAGGAGTCCCCCGACGCGAGTATCGAGAAACGTCCCAAGGCCTTTGAGATCGATCAGCTGCGCTGCATCTATTGCGGCTTCTGCGTCGAGGCCTGCCCCGAAGACGCCATCCGCATGGACACCGGCATTCACACCCCGCCCACCTACAGCCGCGATGCAGCGGTGATGGGTCGCATGGACCTGCTCGGCCTGGTTGGCCGCCCGGGCGCCGAGCCCACCTACGGGGCGCAGAATTATCGCGAGAACAAGCCCAAGGGTCGGTGACGTGACTCCGTGCTGAGCCTCCCCTGGGGCCGGAGGCCACTGGCGCTGGTGGCGGGTGTCCTGCTCTGCGTCGCGGACGTTGCCCACGCTGATGACTCCCACTACCAAGACTTCGTAGTCGGCGGTCGGGCGCTCGGGCTCGGTGGCGCCTTCACCAGCCTCAGCGACGCCCCGGCCGGGCTCTACTACAATCCGGCCGGCATCGCCGACGTGCGGGACTCGAGCTACTCGGTCTCGGCCAGCCTCTACGGCTTCGAACGTCGCAGCTACGGCGCCGAGGGGCCGGTGCTCGTGGTCGCCGGTCTCGAGGACCTCCAAATCGAGTTCACCGATCTCGTCATCATACCGGCGAGCGCTGGCTTCGTGCAGACCTTTGGCGAGCCAGGGGTGGACGGGCGCCCGCGGCACGCCTTCGGCTTCTCGGCGGTGGTGCCCTCGTTTCGGACCTTCACCGCCAGCGACCCGCTCGGGCAGCAGAGCACCGAGCACCCGAGCCTCCTGTTCGGTGAGCAACGCATCTCCTATTCGCGCCGGGTAACCGACCGAGCCCTGTGGACCGGCGCCGGCTATGCCTACAAGGTGACTCCCTGGCTGCGGCTCGGGGTTAGCGGCTACTACATCCTGCGCTCCACCACCGACGTCGAGGAGCTCACCACCAGCGCCACGATCGATGACGGGGACGGCGACTCGAGCAACGACAGCCAGGTCTTTCGCAGCGCCACCAACAGCATCGACTTCTTGAACGGCAATCTGGTGTTCATCGCCGGGGCCAAGGTCGTGTTCGACTACCGCGACAGCTGGGTCAACCTCGGCCTATCCTTCGTCACCCCCTCGATCCCGATCCACTCCCAGGCCACCCTGCGCTTTCAAAGCGACGAGGCCGCGCCCTCCTGTGACTCCTTGAGCCTCACGCCGACGCTCTACGAGCAGTGCATCAACGAGGAAATCCTCACCCATCCACATTCGCGGTTCGAAACGGTGGAGGTGGAGGGTTCCTCGGAGACCCAATACCCAGCCACCCTGCGCGCCGGGATCTCCTATGTGCGAAAGAAGCAGGTCACCATCAGCGCCGACGTCTCGTTCCACTTCCCGACCCGCTATCAGCTGATCGAGTCCCCGGAGCTCACCTCCGATCTGCTGGCCCGTATTCCGTTCAACCCAGAGGTCGAGCGCCGGGCGGTGGTGAATTTCAACCTCGGAATCGAGTATCTGGTGATCGGCGACGTTAGTGTGGCCGCCGGATTGTTCTCCGACTTTTCCAGCGCCCCGGATGTGCCGCGCGGCCCCACCACGGACGCCCAACCCAAGGTGGACATCATGGGCCTCACCGCTGCCCTTGGCTATTTCAGCGAGCACTCCCTCTCCCGCATCGGCGTCCTCTACAGCTGGGGCGCCGGCTACGACGTGATCCCGGCCAGCGATGTGGAACGCCTGCTCAGCAGCGAACAGGCATTCAAGCGCATCGAAACTTTTCACTCCTTCTTCTACGTCTTCGTGTCGAGCACCTTCCGCTATTGATGACCGACCCTGGGCCCCACCGCAGCGGCGCCTTGACTGTCCACAGGCTTTTGGGGATGGTCCCGCTCACGAAGGCTGCGCCGCACCTCCGAGCCACGACAGGGGTACCGAGCTGAGACGACTGGTCGGATATGGTCTGGCCCTGCTGTTGTGCACGGCGGCGACGCGGCCTGTGGCCAGCCAGTCGCCCGATTTGTTGTTGTTTTACGATCCAGACGCCAACCACCAGGCGATCGTCAACATCAGCTCCTGGTTCAATAACTATCTGCGGGACAGCGACAGCGGACTGAGTTTCCAGCCGGTCAAGGACCGGAAGACCTTTGAGAAATTGCTCCGCCAGCCGACCACCAAGTTCGCCATCGTCTCCTCGGCCTTCCTGCGTGACAGCCGCGGCAAGGGGCTCAACGCCCTGCTCGTTCCTTCGATGGCGGGCGACGTCTACTACCGCAAGAAGCTGTTCGACAAGGGCCAAGGCACGGCGGGCGACCTGAGCGGCGCGAACATCGCGGCCACCGTCACCGGTGCCGACGCCAACAAGGGAGGTGAGTCGGTGCTCGCCGGCCTGCGACGCACTGGCCTCAAACTAACAAACGCTCACATCATCCCGGTCTCCAAGGATATCGATGCGCTGTTGGCGCTCTCCTTCGGGCAGGTGCAAGCGGCGCTGGTGACGCCGAGCAGCGTCGAGGTCCTGAAGCGGATCAACCCGGCGGCGGTCGCCTCCTTTCGAGCCGTGATCGAGACCAAGCCGATCCTGCGCTCACCCCTGTGTGCGGTGACCGACAATACCACCGTCGGCGAACGGGACGCGATGAGCCGCGCCATCGCCACGATGGGCGAGGACGAAAATGGGCGCAAGGCCATGCGGACCTTGGGTTTTGACCAGTGGGTGACTTTTGATCTCTCCATGGTGAAGAAGTGATGCGTAGTCGTTTCATCGGGGTGCTGGGCGTACTCGCCCTCGGGGTCGGAATCACGGCGCTGGGGTTGTCAGGGTGCGCCAAGCCACCGGAGCCGGTTCTGGTCAGGCCCGGACCCGGGGCCCACATCCTGGTGTTGGAGAGCAGCGACAACCCGGTGTTCGACGCCCCCCTCGAGTCCTTCATGGCCAGCGTCGACAACTCGGTGGTGGTCTATTGCCGGCCGGACCTGATCGGCGAGGACGGGCTGCGCGACATCGTAGAGAAGCAGCAGCCGGCCCTGATCTTCGCCCTCGGCACCAAGGCCACCCTGGTCGCCCGCCAGTTCTTCCCGGATCCACCCTTGCTGTTCGCCATGGTGGTCAACCACCGGCGCCACCGACTCGCGGACGAGCCCAACACCATGGGTATCGCCCTCGAGACTCCACCGGCGGTCGAGTTCATGATGTTCAAGATGATCGCCGCGGACATGAAGAAGGTCCTCACCCTTTATTCGCCGCAGGGATCAGAGGAGCTGGTCAAGGAAGCCCGCCGGGCGGTCGCCGGGCTCGGCATCGAGTTGGTCGCGGTGCCGGTCGCGAACGCCATCGAGGTCGAGCAGGCGTACCACAACCGCCCCAAAGACATCGACGGCATCTGGTACATGAACGACCCGGTGCTGATGAACCCGGACACCTTCGCGTTCCTCAGGGATCGCACCCAGGCCGACGAGCTGCCCTTCTTCTCGTCGCTCTCGGATCGCTTTGCTCAAGGGGGCGCCCTGATGTCGGTGTCGGTCGATCTGACCACCCTCGGCTCCCAAGCGGCGGCGATGGCCCGCGATTTCATCACCGGGCGACCGGCCAAGGAAATCGGCATCCAGCCCCCGATCGGCAGCAAGCT
>JAUUZB010000538.1 GCA_030590185.1 Deltaproteobacteria bacterium | reverse complement strand
GCCGACAGGGTGTGGGGATGGATCTCGCAATAGACGCGCAGCTGGCGCACGCGGCGGGCGATCAGCTGGGTGTACTGGGAGCCGAAGTCGAGGATGATCACCTTGGCGGGCTTGGGCATGGTGGGAGTCTCCTGCTCAGGGGCGATAGTTGGGCGCTGCCACGGTGGCGGTCAGGTCGTGGACGTGGCTTTCGAGGGCACCGGCGCGGGTGATGCGTACGAAGCGGGCGCGTTCGCGCAGCGCCGCGAGATCCCGGGCGCCGCAGTAGCCCATGCCGGCGCGCAGCCCTCCGAGGAGCTGATGCAGGGTGCGGTCGACCGGCCCCTTGTAACGCACCATCCCCTCGACCCCCTCGGGCACCAGTTTCTGCTGAGCCTGGCCCTCTTGGAAATAGCGGTCGGCGCTGCCCGCGGACATGGCACCGAGGGAGCCCATGCCGCGGTAGGCCTTGAAGGTCTCGCCGAGGTGGGTGACCACGTCGCCGGGCGCTTCGTCGGTGCCGGCGAGCAGGCTGCCGACCATCACAGCCGCGGCCCCAGCCGCTAGCGCCTTGACGATGTCACCGGAGAAGCGGATGCCGCCATCGGCGATGATGTTCGCCCCGCGCTCACGGGCTGCGGCGGCGCACTCGAGGATGGCGGTCAGCTGCGGCACCCCTACCCCGGCCACCACCCGTGTGGTGCAAATTGATCCAGGGCCGATCCCTACCTTGACCAGATCGGCGCCGGCCTCGAGCAAGGCGACGGTCGCCTCGGCGGTGGCGACGTTGCCACCGACCACCGGCAGGTCCGGGTGGCGTTCCTTGACCCGCGACACCATGTCCAACACGCCCCGGGAATGACCGTGGGCCGTGTCCACGGCGATCAGGTCGACCCCGGCCTCGACCAGCTTGGTGAGTCGCTCCTCGCCGTCCTTGCCGACGCCGATCGCCGCCCCCACCCGCAGCCGCCCCTCAGGGTCGCGGCTCGCCGATAGGGCTTCCCCGGGGATGGGATGATCCTTGACGGCGCGCACTTCGTTCGCCTGAGCCTCGGGCGAGAGGTTCTTGTGCACGAAACCGAGGCCGCCGCGCTCGGCCATGGCCACCGCCATGGCGGCCTCGGTGACCGTGTCCATGGCCGCCGAGAGCAACGGCAGCGGTACGGGCAACGCCGGGGTCAGGGCGGAGGCGATCTCGGTGTCGCCCGGCAGAACCTCTGAGTACTGCGGCACGAGCAGGACGTCATCGAATGTCAGGGCGAGGGGCGGGTAGAGATCCGGAGGTGGCGTTTGCATCTGCTCGGCTCTAACGCAGATCCTCGGCGTGGGTAAAGCCGACAAGGGTGAGAGATCTGATCGGCGCTTATTTTGAGGCGAGCATGCCGAGGGCGGTCTCCGCCTCTTTGAACAACAGCTCCACGTCGTGGAGATCCTCGTACAGCTCGTCCCGGTCGCCATTGTCGGCATAGGCCATGAGCTGGACCTCCCCCTCGCCCCCCACCGGAGCGATGAAGCAGGTCGGCGCCTCGTCAAAGCCAAACATGTCGCACAGCTCTTCGCCCCGGGGATCGTCCTTGGCGACACCATAGGACATGGAGCGCCGCCCCAGGCCGGCGACCACCTCGGGTACCGCCTCGAGGGCGATGGCCGAACGCACCGGGTCGCCACCGCCGTAGCCGAGCAGGACGAGCTGCCGGCCGAGCAACGCCAGGATCATCACCCGCTCGAAGTAATTGAACATCGCGCGACCGACCAACATACCGATCTCCTGGGGCAGCTCCGCGGCGTAGATTTGCTCCACCGCCGCGAAGAAACTCAGGCGCTCCATGGGCGGATCGGTCGGCGGCCCGCGCGGGATCTTCACCTGCGATAGGGGAGCGGGGGCGGGAGCCGGCGGTGGCGCGGCAGCGGGTGGTGCGGCGGCCGCGGGTGGAGGTGCCGCAAGAGAAGCGGACGCCGGCCGCGGCGCCGGTGGCGGGGGTTGCGCCCCAGGGGCTGGGGCGGTGGGGCGGCGTTCCCCTACCGGAACCGGCGGTGGGGCGGTGGGGCTCGCGGCCGGTGGCGGCGCGGTGGGGCTCGCGGCCGGCACAGAGGGGACCGCCGGCGAGTAGGCGGGCAGCGCACCTAGGGCTGGGCCCGCGGCCGGTGGTGGGGTCGCCGGGGCCTCTGGCCGTTTGGGCGTGGCTAGGACAACCGGCTCGCCGCCTCCCAGATCTCCACCCTCCTCGTCGATCCCGAGGGCGGAGCCAAAATCCCGGGATGGGACCTCCCCCGCCGCCTCGACCCGCATCGGTCGCGGTCGCCCCGGCAGCACCTCCGCGGGCTCGCTCAGGGTACCGGCCACCTCATTGTGGCCATAGAGCTTGCCCAGGGCCGCTTCGATCTCCATCTCCAGGGCGATATAGGCCCCCACCGCAGAGTTGGCGCGCTTGGCCACGTCGTGGAGATGTTCGAGGATCCGACCGTCGGCCACGGCCACGCCCAGCATCTGGCCGTCATAGGAATAGGGAACGATGCGCAGCCGCAGGACCAGCTCCCGTGGCACGAGGTTGACCGCCTCCTCGGAGGCCCACTTGAGTGAGCCGGGCGGCAGCACTGGAACCTGGAGCTGCTCCGACAGGATCTGCAGCAGTTTTTCAGCACTGATGTAGCCGAGGCTGAGCAAACAGGTGCCCAGCAGACGGTTGTTCTGGCGCTGCAAGCGTAGGGCGTCGTAGAGCTGCGAGCGGTGGATAATCCCCTCGCGGACCAACATCAGGCCCAAAGTCTCGTGGGTGCTCACCGGACCACCATATCCCCATAACCGGAGAATAAATAAAGTCGAAAGAGACGGCGTCCACCTGCGCAGAGGGGCCTTGCTTGACCCTCACCCGAAGTGTGATAAACGCCGACGCCAATCTCACCCGCAAAGAGGGATAAACCGATGCGTACCGCCGGTCTTTTCGCCATCCTCCTGGTCGCCTTCCTCAGCTCGCCGCGCCCGGCCGCCGCCGAGGATCACAAGATCGGGTACGTCCACATGGCCCGCGCCCTCAACGAAGTTGGTCAGGGCAAGACGGCCAAGGCCAAGCTCAAGAAGGACTTCGAGCAGAAGCAGATCAAGCTCGACAAGATGCAGAAGGACCTCAAGGCCAAGAAGGACCAGTTCGAGGCCCGCAAGGGCATGATGAAGCCCGAGGCACGGCTCGAGAAAAAAGAGGAGTTGCAAACCTCGTTCCTCAAGTTGCAGCAGACGTACATGGAGCTGCAACAGGAGCTGATGGGTCGTGAGGCAAAGATCACGCAGGAGATCGCCGGCAAGCTGCGCGCCGTCATCGCCAAGATCGGCGACCGGGACGGCTATACCCTGGTCCTGGATATCGGTGACACGGTGCTCTACTACAAGCGCCACCGCGATCTCACCGACCTCGTGGTCAAAGAGTACAACCAGCAATACGGCAAGAAGTAGCCCCTGGCCATGGCCACGGTCGAGTCCCTCGCTGCCTTGGTGGGCGGCGCGGTGGCTGGCGACGGCAGCCATCCTATCAATGGAGTGGCGCCGCTCGACAGCGCCGGTCCGGAGCAGATCAGCTTCTACACCCACGCCAAGTACCGCGCGGCGTTGGAAGCGACCGCCGCCGGCGCCGTGATCCTCGACCCCGAGACCGCGGCGGATCTCGAACCGAGGGCAGGCCGCAACCTGATCCTGTGCGCCGACCCCTACTTGGCCATGGCTCGGGTGGCGAGCGCGCTGTCTGCACCGGCGACCGTAGCCCCCGGCATCGACGCAGCCGCCGTGATCAGCCCGGCGGCCCAGGTTGATGCCTCGGCCGCGGTCGGCCCGGGCGCGGTGATCGAGGCCGGCGCCACCATCGGCCCGCGCACCGTGATTCGCGCCACGGCGTATGTCGGTCGCGCCGCGCAGATCGGAGCCGACTGCCTCCTGCACCCCGGCGCCCGGGTCCTCGATGGCTGCCGGATCGACGACCGGGTCATCCTCCAGGCCGGCGTCGTCATCGGTAGCGACGGGTTCGGCTATGCACCGGACGCCGACGGTCGCCGCCACAAGATCCCCCAGCTCGGCAACGTGCACATTGAGGCCGACGTCGAAATCGGCGCCAACACCACCGTCGACCGCGCCACCTTCGGCGAGACCCGCATCGGGCGCGGCTCGAAGATCGACAACCTCGGACAGATCGCCCACAACGTCCGCCTCGGTGAAGATTGCGTGGTGGTGAGTCAGTCCGGCATCGCCGGCAGCACCCGGCTCGGCAACCGGGTCACCATGGGGGCCCAGACCGGCATGGTGGGCCACATCGAAGTAACCGATGACGTGATGATCGGCGCCCGCGGCGCTGTCGGCCGGGACCTGCGCGAGGGCGGGGCCTACTCCGGCGCCCCGGTCTTTGCCCACCGCCAATGGCTGCGCTCGGTGGCGCTGTTCAAGCGCCTGCCAGAGCTACAGACCCGCCTGCGGGCCCTGGAGAAACG
>JAUUZB010000111.1 GCA_030590185.1 Deltaproteobacteria bacterium | reverse complement strand
GGCGAGTGCCCGGTGGGGCAGAGCTGCAACGACGGCACCTGCGGCGGCTGCCTCGAGGGCCCGGATTGTGACGGTCTGCTGTGCCAGACCGGAGCCTGCACGGCCTGCGTACCGGGAACCGACGATGGCGCCTGCGCGGCGCAGTACGGTGACGACGGCTTCGAGTGCAAAGATGACGGTTCCTGCGGCCCGCGCACCTGCACCAGCGGCTCGGACTGTTGGGTCCTCGGCCAAGTCTGCACGCTCGAGGGGCGTTGCGTACCCTGCGGGTTGACCAACGACTGCCTCACCGACACCACCGGCGGGTACCCGGCCGGCACCACCTGCATCGACGGCGTGTGCGCCGCGGCCAACTGCGAGGATAGCGGGGACTGCAATGCGGACGCGCCGGTGTGCGGCGAGGCCCACCGCTGCCGGGGTTGCCAGTCAGATGACGAGTGCCCCACCGACTACGCCGACGCCGCGGGGGTGATCTGCGATCGGGACACCGGTCGCTGCCTGCCGGGCGACTGCTTCCCGGCAGACGCGGCCTGCGGCCCCAACGACGCGTTGGTCTGCGCGAGCGATTTCCACTGCATCGCCTGCATCAACGACTTCGCGTGCCGGGTTTCTCGCGCCAATGACGCCGCGATTTGCGAGTCGGGCGAGTGCATCATTGGTTGCGACCCGGTGGGCTCGACCTGCCCGGACGACCGAGTCTGCGGGGCGACCCACCGTTGCCGCGACTGCAATACCGACACCGAGTGCATCGCAGCGACGGGGGACGATGCCTCGATCTGCGAAGCGGACCGGTGCGAGGCGGGCTGCGCGACCAACGGCGAATGCGCCGAGAATGGTATCTGCGAGTCGGGTCGCTGCCGGGCGTGTCACAACGAGCCCGGCGCCGTGGTGGACGACTGCCAGCAACACGGCTACGGCGCGTCGATCCTCTGCGTCGCCGACGCCTGCATCGCCGCCGAGTGCAATGCGGCGGTGGGCTGCGTCGATGGCCGGGTTTGCGACGACCACGCCTGCGTGGACTGCGTGGCCGGTGACGAGAGCTATTGCACCATCCAAGGCACGTACTGCAACACCGTGACCAAGATCTGCGTGGCCTGCCTCGTGGACACCGACTGCAGCGGTGGCACGCGTATTTGCGATGCCGGCGAGTGCCGAGATTGCGTCTTCGGCGAGTGTGGGACGGGCCGCGTTTGCGCCGGTGGCGCCTGCGCCGTGGGCGACTGTTGGATCGACAACGAGGTGTGGGACACGGGCGAGACCGAGACCGACGACCCTTGTTCGAAATGCGATCCCGCGTTCAGCCGTACCAACTGGACCCCCAACGGCGGGGTGAGCTGCGATGATGGGCAGAGTTGTACGCATACCGATAGGTGTAACGGAGCGATCGCCGGTCAGTGCGTGGGAGTCCCATACACCTGCCCAAACGATGTATGCGCCGACGGCGTCTGCCATGGCACCGGTCAGGACGACTGCACCTTGGAGCGCCGGGCCGTCTGGGTCGGCTGCCTCATCGACGATCAGTGCTATTTCCATGGGGAGGCAAACCCGGGTGACCCGTGCCAGGAATGCGACACGGCCGCGAATGGCTGGATCGACAAGGACGAGGGCGCCTACTGCGAACTCTGCTCGACCTGCACCGATGGCGGCTCCGGAATGGAGTGCACGCCAGTCCCCGACGGTGAGGATCCGAACAACGACTGTCTGATGCCCTGCCAAGTCTGTTCCAGCGCGGGGAGCTGCCGTTGGGCAGACGCGGGATCGGATCTCAATGATGATTGCCTCGATACGGACCCTCTGGAGTGCGGCCTCACCGGCCTGTGCGCAGGGGGCAGCCTCTCTTGTGCGCTGTGGACCGATGTGGTGGGCGTGGACGACGGAAATCCATGCACCGAAAACGATCGATGTTCCGGAACGGGTTTCAAAACCGGCGACAACGTGGCCGATGGTACACTGTGCGACACCGACCACGTGTGTGATGGTGGTACTTGCGGGCTGTGCTCGCCCGGCGACTGCCCGACCGGCACCGTCTGCACCAGCGACCAACTCTGCCTCCCCGGCGACTGCACCGAGGTCGCTGATTGCACGGATCCGCACGACCCCTGCAAGCAGTGGGATTGCATCGCCTACCAGTGCACTCAAGTCATCGACGACACCGACACCTGCACGGACGGCAACCCGTGCACCGAGGGCGACACCTGCTCGGGCGGTGTCTGCCTGCCCGGGGCGCCAAAGGACTGCTCCGCTGTCGCTGAGGAGTGCAAGCACGGCGAGTGCAACATCGGCAGCGGCGCGTGCGAGGCGGTGAACCGGGACGACGGCACCCTATGCGACGACAGCGACCCGTGCACCGTTGATGAGGAGTGCCTGGCCGGCGACTGTAGCGTATCTACGGCCGCCTGCGACGATGGCCTGGGTTGTACCGACGATTGCGACGGAAGCGGCGACTGCGTGTACGCCCTAATGGACGGCTTCTGCCTGATCGATGGGGCCTGTCACGCCCACGGCGCGGATCATCCTACCCTCGGCTGCCTGGCCTGCGACTGGGGGTTCGACACGGCCGACTGGACGCTAAAGGCCGATGCCTGCTTCATCGGCGGCGCTTGCTACGCCGTGGGCGGTTTGGATCCGAGCAACGCCTGCCAGGAATGCGTGCCCGGCACGGACACCGCATCCTTCAGCGCAGACGACACCAACGAGTGCCACGAGCACGACGGCGACTGCAGCACCTCGGCTTGCCAGAGCGGCGGTTGCGTGGCCCTGGCCGCCAACGAAGGCGGCCCATGCGCGGATGACGGTTTTGCCTGCACCAGCGAGGCCTGCGGCGCGGGCGCGTGCGCGCACACACCGGACGATACGCTCTGTGATGACGGCGTCGTCTGCACCGTCAATACCTGTGATGTGGACACCGGCTGCTCGTATCCGCCCGCAGCTAACGGCACGGCCTGCGACGCCGGGCTCCCCTCGGTGAGCGGGGATTTCTGTTGGGCCGGCGCCTGCAGCATGGCGGCCTGGGAGATCCGAATCTTGACCGACCTGACGCAACAAGTGACCGCGGTGGCCTTCAGTCCGTCGGGCGCCGAATTTTCCGCGGGGACGTGGGGCCCCCCCAGCCTCATGGATTGCTTCTTGGGAGGCCAAGCGGAGTTCTCACGGTGGCAGGCAAGCGACGGAAGCCAGGTGATTCCCACCCAAACCCCTGCGATCGGGACCTTCGCTGCGATCGAATACCTACCGTCGGCCTCGACGTTGGTCTCGGGGCACCTCGACGGGTGCGGCCCGGACTATGTCCGCGTCGGGGGCAGCGAATTCACTGGCCACGGTGACGATGTGCTCGATGTGGCGGTCTCCCCAGATGGTCAGGTCATCGCGAGCGGAAGCGCAGACCAATCCATCATCCTCTGGACGCTCAGAGCGGACCGTTGGATGACGCAGATCCGCACCCTGAGCGGTCACACCTCTCCGGTCGCCGGCGTGGCATTCTCCCCGGACGGAGAAATGCTCGCCAGCAGCGGCCTGTATGACGACGTCCGCATTTGGAACACGAGCGATGGCACGCCGGTCGCGACCATCCTCGGCGGCTCGGGCGGGGCCGTGGCATTCTCGCCGGACGGCACCCTGCTCGTCGATGGCGGAGAGGGCGATATCTGGCGCGTCAGCGATTGGACGAGCACGGGCGCCCATTTCCCGGGAGACGCGTCGGCGGTCGCCATGGCGCCCAACGGGGCGGCCATCGCCGTGAACGAAGGCACCTCGGACAAGTTCACGTTGTTCAGCACCACCGACGGCAGCACCATCTTCGGCGGCTACTTCCACAGCGGTGACGTCACCGATCTCGATTTCTCGCCGGACGGCAGCATGCTCATCAGCGGCAGCCTGGACGGTACGGTCAAGCAGTGGGGGCTGTGGGGGATCGCCGATTGGATCTACGAGTGCACCACCGACGGGGAATGCGCCGCCGACCGGTTCTGCAACCTCTACCTCCACCGCTGCGTGGCCAGCCAGTGCCTCAACGGTATCGACGACGACGGCGACACCTTCACTGATGCCGCCGATCCGGATTGCGCGGTCGGCCAACTCGAGGTCAACGCCGACTAGGCGCGAGGATGGCTTTCTTTCAGAGGAGCCACACCCAATCCAACCGTCGCCCTACGACCCGTGGGGGGCTTCCACCGATCGGACGGCCAGATCCTGCCGCGCCTCGCTCGCCGGAGCCGTGACCGGGGCCGCTGCCTTGTCCCGCGAGCCGCGCCGCTTCTTCTTTTTCTTCTTCGGCAGGGTGGCGACGTATTCCTCGGGGCTGAGGGTCAGGTCGTAGAAACCGACGATCTCGGTGGGTTGCTCGCTGCGCAGCAACCGCATGTAGCTCGCCAGTTTGCGGTTGGCGAGCCAGGTGTGGAACATCTCGGCCGGCTGTACGTAGTAGCGGTAGTTGTGATCCGCCACCCGCACGCTGCCCCAGCCGTAGGCCCTCAGGACCACCGAGCCCTCATCCACCGGCAGCCCGAGCAGGTTGCGGCGGTAGCGGCCATGATGCCAGCGCACGTACTGCTCGACGTTGGAGAGGTAAACCACGCGCACGGTGAGCTCGAGCTTCTCCAGCATCCTGCCGATGTCGGCCATGGTCTTGCGGCCGGTGAAGTCGCCGCGCCGGACGAGCACGCGATCCTCGCTGTAAAGCTGGCGGATGAAGTCATACTGCGCCTGGTCGTCGAGGAAGCTCGGCACGCCGCGCTCTTGGGTCCGCTGGAGCGAGGTATTGAGGCCATAATTGACCCGCCGGCGGTACTGATAGAAGACCTCCCGCACCCCTTTGCGTACGGAACGGCGCGGCACGTGCTTGCGGATGTGCTGGTAGACGACCTTGCGCGTCGCCCACTTGGGTCCCCAGAGGCGCAGGAACTCCGCCGGTGTTTCGCACTCCAGGAACAGCGCGCGGTAGATCTGGTGTAGGTCGACCACCACCTGATCGAAATCGACGATGACCAGATATTCCGGCTTGGCCCAGGCGGCCATTAGATAGTTCTGGTTGGTGCCGACACCGAGAAAGACGCCGCCCTTGTCGGCGACCGCCTCGTGGAACAGATCGTGGCGGGCCTCGTCGGAGATCACGTAATGCAAGCCGCGGGTGATCTGTTCGGGCGGCGGATCTGAGCGCACCCGGCGGGTAGCCTCCGCCCAAGTTGGGGTGACCGGCTCAGCGACCCCGTTGCCGAGCAACAGGGCCGAGACGGTGCAGGCGATCAGGCTGGCGGTCAGGGGCACACAACTCTCCGACGGGCTGAGATCCTATTATCGCACGGCTGCCGCTGAGGCCAAGCAAGCGGCGGGACAAAGCGGCAGGAAGCTGGACAGGGCCGGATCCGGGGCGGATACTCCGCGGCATGCGGCCCTGGACCATTGGCGCGGTGCTCACCGCCTCTACCCTGCTCGGCCTCCTGCCGGGTGCGCCGCTCAGCCGCCTGGCCCACGCCCAGGGCTTCCCGAGCTTCGCCGCCGGCGCCGAGGCGTTGGTGGTAGGCAAGGGCCGGACGCCGGGCACCGCCCGCACCCAAGGGACCTGGACCTGGGATGCCCGGGGTCTCGCCCTGGTCGAGCCCAGCCGCATCGGTGACAGCTTTTGGTTCCCAACCAAGCCCGAGGCCCGGCTCACCGACGGTGCGGTCCGGGCGCGGTTGGTCTTTGGCAGTCGCGCCGACGCCAGCTTGATGTTCCGGGCCACGGTTCCCGAGGCGGTCGAGCGGGTCTCCGGCTACGGCCTGTCGGTGGAGGGCAACAGCCTGCGCTTCTACCGCTGGGATGAGGGCATCGCCACGCCCCAGGGGGCAGCGATCTCGGTACCGGAGCTGCGCCGCCGGGTTGGGGTGGAGATCGTGATCTTCATGGTCGGGCCGCTGATCACCGCCACGGTCTACGACCTGGACAACCTCGAGCAGATCGCGACCCTGGCGCTCACCGAGCGGCGCTACACCACGGGCGAGGTCGGCCTGCGCGCCTTTCGCAAGCAGGACCCGGGCACGCGGCTCACCCACCTCTCCCTGTTGCGCGCCGGTCAGGCCCGCGCGCCGGATCCGAGCCAGTTGGTCGGCGGCAAACGGGTGGCGCGGATCCGTGAGGCGGATCTGGAGCGCCTGGCGCCGAGCCTTCGCTCTCTAGTGGTGGAGCGCGAGCCGGAAGTCACCCTGCTGCTCCACCTCGACGAGCTCGCGCGGCTGCGACGCGACGGAGTCGTGCCCACCTTGGTACACGCCGATGTGCCGTGGCTGTACGTCGATCCGGAGTATGCCGCTCGACGCGACCAACCGCCCGAGCCGACCCCGGAGGGCTTCCGACTCGACCTCGGCTATAAGGACGCCAACATGGTGGCCGACCTGCTCGCCGCCTACAGCGAACGCTTCCCGCGCCTCACCCGTAGGGCGCAGATCGGCACCAGCGTAGAGGGCCGCCCGATCTGGGCCCTCAAGATCTCCGACCGGGCCGGCCGCGACGAGCGGGAGCCGGTGATCCTGCTCGATGGCGGGCACCACGCCCTGGAGCTGCTCTCCACCGAGATGGTGCTCGACGCCATCCAGACCCTGCTCAGCGGCTACGGTGCCGATCCGGAGATGACCCGTTTGGTCGACGGCTTCGAGATCTGGTGTGTGCCCTTGGTCAACCCCGACGGCAACCAGGCATTCATGACCCGCACGATGAAGGCCGGCCGCAAGAATAGCCGTGACATCAATGGTGATGGTCAGGTCGAGCCGCGCGAGGGCGTCGACCTCAATCGCAACTATCCGTTTGCCTGGGGCACCCTCGGCGAGATCGGCAGTCGCAGCTGGCCGGAACACCACCGCTACCGCGGCCCGGCACCCGGATCCGAGCCGGAGGTGGTGGCCATGATGGAGCTGGCGCGCCGCATACGGCCGGTGGCCGCCATCAGCTACCACACCAACGGCACCATCATCCTCTCCCCCTACGCCACCGGCGGGGTGAAGAACCCGCTCAACGACGAGGCCTGGCCGATCGCCAAGGAGATCGCCGCGGCCACCCCGCGGCAACCGAACCGCAAATATTACCGGGTACGCAAGCGCCTCTACGCCGTGGACGGGGTGAGCAAGGATTGGCTGCGCCACGAGCTCGGCACCCTGGCGTATTTGATCGAGCTCCCCTACCACAACCCCCGCGAGCCCGGCCGGCGTGCTCTGGCCATCGCGGCGAGCCGCCCGACCTGGATGACCTTGATGCGGCGCTACCTCGACGGACCGAGCCTCAGCGGACGGGTGACCGATCCCGACGGCGCGCCGCTCGCCGCCGAGGTGCGCATCGCCGAGATCGTGCCGCGCCAGGGTGAGCGCTGGACCGCCCGTGCCCAGGACGGCTGGTTCGCGCGCTACCTGCCCGCGCCCGGGGCCTACACCGTCCGGGTCGAGGCGCCAGGGTTCGAGCCCGCTCGCCGTCGCGTCGAGGTGGGGGGACACCTCTCTGGGCTCCGCTTCCGTCTGCGCCCCAGCGAGCCGAGCCCCGCCTCGGCCGAGTGACACGCGATATATCCAGGGGGTGACAAGCCCTGCCCCGGACATTAGATTGCCGGCGTGACTACTCCCCCCTGCGGTTTTTACCGAACCTCCATTGCCATCGGCCCGATCGAAGCGGGCCGCCTGGTGTATTTCCACAACCATGGCGAGCCCGGTCCCGGCATCTACGCGCCGGAGTCCTGGAAGACGAATCGAGCCATCTTCTCCAAGCAGGGAACGACCCTCGAGGAGGCTGGTCTGGCCGAGACCCTCGAGCCGCTGCCGGCCGAGGGCTTCTACCGCGTTCGCGAGTCGTTCACCTGCTGCGCCAAGAACTGCGTGACCTATGAGCCGGACATGCTGGTCCAACTCGGCTACAACGGTGCCGCCGAATTGATCCTGTTCGTGCCCCACTGGCACAGCGACGGCCTGCACCTGCCGGACAAGGGCCAGAAGCTCGACGCGAGCCGGCTCGGAAAACTGGAGCCGCTGAAGGTCGGCATGCCCACCGAGCGCGCCAGCCACGACGAGCTGCAGTAACCCGCGGGCGAGCGAGCCCGGCGTTTAGGCCAGGGCGCTGGTTTACGCACTGCGTGGAATCGGGTAGTTTGTGCCCCGAGCCTGCTTTTTGAACCAGGAGAGGTCATGTCGAAGAACCGTTTTTCCCGCTCTGCCCATCGTGCCTTCCATGGCTTGGTGCTCGCACTCACCGGCTTGGCGCTGAGCGCCTGCGGCGACCTCGGCGATCCGGTTCTCCTGTCCTGCGACGTGGAGCTCAACGATACCGTGGTCCAAACCATCGAGGTCAGC
>JAUUZB010000084.1 GCA_030590185.1 Deltaproteobacteria bacterium | reverse complement strand
GCGAGCAGCCAGCCCCAATCTTTTTGAATCTGGCCGTTAACTTTCGGGTCCATTGTCTAACTCCCGTAATACGGTGAGCGCATTCCCACGCGACGTCTCTACCTAGCGCGGCGCCAGGTAGTAGACCTTGGGTTGATTGCCGAGCTCCGGATTCAAGACCTCGCCCTTGTGGCGCCTGATCAAAACCGACACCTCCGACTCGAGATCGTCGAGGTCGCCGAAGATGCGGGCGTTGGCCGGGCAGGCCTCGACGCAGGCCGGCTGCTTGTTCCCCTCCTCGAAGCGGTCCCTGCAGAAGTCGCACTTGGTGGCCACGCCGATCCCCGACTTGTCCTCCCAGAACCGCTTGGCGAACTCTTCGTAGGGGGACAGGGCGATGCCCGCTGGAAAATAGCTCTCCCAAGACTCGACGCTGTAGCGGGCGCCGTAGGGGCAAGCCATCATGCAGTACTTGCAGCCCATGCACTTGTCCTGGTCCACCACCACTACGCCGTTGTCGAGGGTGTAAGTCGCTCCGGTGGGGCAGACCTCCTGGCAGGAGGGCTCCTCGCACTGCATGCAGAGAACCGGCAACGCCTGACGGACGGTGTTCGGGTAAGACCCGGACTCGCCCTTCAACACCCGCGCCCAGAACACCCCGGGGGGGGTGTGGTTCTTGACCTTGCAGGCCATGGAGCAAGCGTAGCAGCCGTAGCAACGCTTGAGATCGATGACCATTCCTAACCTTGGCATGTCTCTCTCCAAACCTTTGAGTCCGAGCCCCTAGGGAAGCTCGTCCGGTGATTTCGCCTTGTAGATCTTCACCCGGCAACAGATGTCCTGGTTGAAGGTGAGGGGATCGGTGTGGGCCAGGTCCATCTCCACGAGGTCGTTGAAGAACGTGCCCTTGCCCTTGGCGATGGGCATGTACTTGCCCCAGTGCCCGGCGATGGCCGCGATGGCCAGGTGCCTCTCCTCGATGCCCTGGGTGAGCGCCACCCAACCCTTGACGCGATGCCCCTCGGGATTCTCCAACCAGACGATGTCGCCGTCGGCGATCCCCTTCTTCTCGGCGGTGCCGGCGTGCATCTGGATCGAATAGACGTAGGGGTCCTCCTGCGCGCACTCGTCCAGATACGGGTTCTGTTGGGTCATGGAGTTACAATGCATGACCGCGCGCCAGTAGAAGGTGTTCATGTCGTACTCGGTACTATCGAACCTCTCCTCGTGGGTCGGGCACGGGTACCAATCGGCCAACGCCTTGAACCGGGTCCAGTCGATGGGGAACCACTTGTCCCCATCCATCTCCTTCCAGAGCTTGGTTATCTTCTCGCCGGAGTCGATGAAGTACTCGAAGTAGACCGGCACCCGCGACGGGTTGAACCACTTCCAGTAGACGTCCTCCTTGCGCTTGGGCCAGGTGAAGACGCCGTGCTCCTTGAAGTAGTCCAGGTTGTGCTCCGCTCCGAAGCGGTCGCGCACCAGGCGGTCGCAGACATCCTCCCAGGTGTGGACGACGCTGCCATCCTCGGTCAGCTTGTTCTCCGGCTCGAGCTCGCCGCCGTAGCGCATCGGGACCGTGTCGTTGAGGCCCTTGAAATACTTGCCGTGGATGCCGAGCCGCTCGGAGAGGTCGATCATCACCTGGTTGAAATCGCGACGCTCGAACAGGGGCTCCACCACCGGCTGGCGGATAGTCCAGCCCCAGTCATCCTCGCCCTGCGGGTGGGAGAAGGTCGACGGGAAGCTGACCGCTGGGGTGTAGCGCTCGAGGAAACAGGCGTCGGGCAACACGATGTCCGCCACCGCCTCCTCGAACTCGGTGATGTAGAGCTGGAAGGAGAAGATGAACTTGAACTTCTTGAGGAAGTTCTCGGTCACCGTCTCGGCGTTCCCCATGGTCATCACCGAGTTGGAGCCGAAGTTGATCATCACGTCCGGCTCGTACGGGATCTTGAAGTGATCGAGGATCTCGAGCCACTGCGGGTGACAGATGGTGAAGGCGTTGTAGATGGACGTCGGGAACATGTCGTGCAGGTCGAGCCGCGTTGGCGGCTTCGGTTCCCGCAGGGGGTATGGCGTGTGATCGTAGACCCAGGCCTTGGCGGTGAGGAGACCGTCCGGGCAGGGGTACGGGATTTGGTACGGCTTGCCGGTCTCCTTGTAGCCGTCCATTACCGTGCCGCCGAGCCCTAGAGCGCTGCCGTAGGTGTCGGCGGCCCCGACGATGTGGTTGACCATGTCGATCGACAGGCAGGTCCAACCGGAGTTGACGTGGCCCTGGGAGCCGCGGAAGAAGTGGGTGGCCACCGGCCGCCGCGGAACCTTCTTGGGGCCGTTGTCGGTCTCGATGGTGACCGTGGAGCCGATCTCCGCTGCCTCACCGAACTCCTTGGTGATGCGCTTCAAGGAGCTGGCCGGCACCCAGGAGACCTTCTCGACGTACTCGGGGGTGTAGGTTTTGACGTGCTCTTTCAAGAGCTCGAAGGAGGGCGTGCACTCGACTCCGTCCACCGTGTAGCGGCCCTCGAGGGCAACATCGTGGGCGACGTCCTCGTACTCGACTCGGGTGACCTCGGGGTCGTTGTGGACGCGGGCCTTGTTGTCCACCAGGTCCCAGACCAACGGATTGTTGGTTTCCTTGTCGCGTTGATAGCGGCCGTCGGAGGGACGGATCAGGTACGGGCTGTTGGTTTTGTACTTGAGGTACTCCCGGTCGTAGATGCCGTACTCGTTGATCAGGAGGTTGACCATGCCCAGGGCGATGGCGCCGTCGGTGCCGACCCGGGTGGGGACCCACTCGTGGCCCTTGGAGGCCTGGGCGGACATGAAGGGGTCAAAGACTACGTTCTTAAAGCCGCGGGCCCGGGCGTCCGAGACCTGTGTCGCATTTTGCACCGCGACGTGGCCGGCGCCGTGTCCCTTGGAGCAGCCGAAGTTTAGCGCGTAGTTGCAGTGCGCAAAATCGGGGATGATCGACCAGGAGACGTGCATGATGCCGTTCATGAAGTGGGCACCGTTGCCGCAGTGCAGGCCGCCGCCGGACACCCAGTAGTTCGGGGTGCCGAAGGCCTTCATGAAGCCGATGACGCCAAAGCGGATCTCCGAGGCCTGGGTGGTGGTGGCCTGGAAGAAGCAGCCGCGCGGGTCGCGCTCCTGACATTCCTGGAGCTTCTTGGTGATGGTGTCGAGCGCCTCTTCCCAGGAGATGCGCACGAACTTCGGATCGACCCCGAGGCCCTTTTCGGGATTGGTGCGCTTGAGGGGGTAGTTGACCCGGTAGGGGTCATACAGCAGGTGGGGGCTAGCGAGACCCTTGACGCAGACCGAACCACGGCCGGTCGGCGCGTCGGGGTTGCCTTCGATCTCGGTCACCACGCCGTCCTGACGGCGGACCTTGATGCCGCACATGCAGTAGCACTGTCCACAACAGGTGGGGACCCAGGCGTCCTCCTTGACCTGAGTCTGTGAGGTTGCGGCCATGGATTAACTCCTTATATTCGTCGCAGCTCGGAAAAGGGGGCAACGCGGGATACCTGCGCCCTATAGGTCTGGCCTTGGGACGTGTCAACGGCCTTGGAATGTCAGATGTTTTGTGTCCTTAAGGAGTCCATGATGAGCAAGTACCGTATCGCTTGGCTGCCCGGTGATGGCGTTGGCATAGAGGTCATGGAGGCGGCCAAGATCTGTCTCGACGCCCTCGCCCTCGACGCCGAGTACGTGCACGGCGACATCGGTTGGGAGTTCTGGTGCAGCGAGGGCGAGTCCTTCCCGGCACGAACCGTGGAGCTCCTCGGAGATTGCAACGCCGCTATGTTCGGCGCCATCACCTCCAAGCCGGCCAAGGAGGCCGACGCTGAGCTCGCCCCCGAGCTCCAAGGCAAGGGCTTGACCTACCGCAGCCCGATCGTGCGCATGCGCCAGATGTTCGACCTCTACACCTGCCTGCGGCCCTGCAAGGCCTACCCAGGCAACCCGCTCAACTTCAAAGAAGCCCTCGACATCGTGGTCTTCCGCGAGAACACCGAGGACCTCTACTCCGGCGTCGAGTTCAACCCGGTGCCCGACGAGCTCGCCAAGACCCTCGAGAAGCTCTCCAAGCCGTTTGCCCACTTCGCCGGGCTCAGCGGGGATGAGTACGCGGTCTCTTGCAAGATCAACACCCGCAAGGGCAGCGAGCGGATCGTGCGCGCCGCCTTCGAGTACGCCAAGGAGTTCGGGCGCAAGAAGGTCACCGTGGTGCACAAGGCCAACGTGGCGCGGGCCACCGACGGCATGTTCCTCGAGATCGCCAAGGGGGTCGCCAAGGACTTCCCGGATATTTGGCTCGACGACGCCAACGTCGACGCCATCACCATGTGGCTGCTCAAGAATCCGATGAACTATGAGGTCATGGTGGCGCCGAACCTCTACGGCGACATCATCTCCGACCTCTCCGCCCAGCTCGTGGGCGGCCTCGGCTTTGCCTGTTCGGGAAACATCGGCGAGAAGCTCGCGGTGTTCGAGCCCAGCCACGGCAGCGCTCCCAAGTACGCGGGCATGTACAAGGTCAACCCCATCGCCACCATCCTGGCCGCCAAGATGATGCTCGACTGGCTCGGGGAGACCGAGATGGGCACCCGCCTAGGGCAAGCGGTGGCCGCGGTCATCGCCGAGGGCGAGGTGTGCACCTACGACATGGGCGGCTCGAGCTCGACCCTGGACGTGGGCAAGGCGATCGCCGCCAAGCTCTAACCGGGCGATGAGCGAGAAGATCGTCATCCACGAGGTCGGCCCCCGGGACGGCCTGCAGGTGGAGCAACGGGTCGTGCCGAGCGAGCAGAAGCTCGCCTGGTTGCGGCGGTTGATCACCAGCGGCGTGGACGTGATCCAGGTCGGGTCGTTCGTGCATCCGAAGAGAATGCCGCAGATGGCGGACACCGATGGGTTGTTTGCGGAGCTCGTCGGTGGCGGCCACGACGACGGCCACGACGACGGCCACGACGGCGGCCACGACGACGGCCACGAGCGTGCGACCACGACCACGTCAAAGCCCACGCCAACCCGGCCGGTGCTCTCCGGGCTAGCGCTAAACGAAAAAGGTCTGGACCGGGCGCTCGCTTGCGGCGTCGAAATGATCTGCCTGGGGGTATCCGCCTCGGAGACCCACAGCCGGAAGAACACCGGGATGACCACCGCCGAAGCCCAGGAACGCATCATCGCCACGGCCCAGCGAGCCGAGGCGGCGGGAAAGCGGGTGCAGGTCAGCGTGCAGAGCGCCTTTGGTTGCGGCTTCGAAGGCCGCATCCCCGAAGAGCGGGTGCTCGACATCGTGCGCGCCTACCTCGCGGCAGGCCTACGGCGAGTGAGCCTAGCGGACACCGCCGGCCACGCACACCCAGCCCAGGTGAGGAGTCTGTTCGGCGCCATGCGGGCCCTCGATCCCGAGATCGAATGCGCCTGCCACTTCCACGACACCTACGGTCTGGGCATGGCCAACGTGATGACGGCCATGGAGGCTGGGGTGACCTCTTTTGAGACATCCTTCGGCGGCCTCGGGGGCTGTCCCTTCACCAAGGTGGCCGCCGGCAACGTCGCCAGCGAGGATCTGGTGCACAGCCTGCACCGCGCCGGACGGCGTCGGGACATTGACCTCACGGAGTTGGTGGCGGTAGCCCAATCGGTGGCGGAGTTCTTCGATCGCGAGCTGCCGGGGCGAGTCTACCGAACCGGCACCCTGGACTACTGAGGAACGCAGAATGAGCAAGAAGCCAATGCTGGAGGGGATCCGGGTCCTCGATCTTACCAACGTCCTGTCCGGGCCCTTTGCCTCCCTGCACCTGGCCCTGCTCGGGGCCGAGGTGATCAAGGTCGAAAATCCCAAGGGTGGGGATCTGGCCCGCAAGCTCGGAAACGTGCCGGCGTACAACCAACGGCTGATGGGCACGAGCTTCCTCGCCCAGAACGCCAACAAGAAATCGATCACCCTGAATCTCAAGAAACCCGCCGCTCAGGATATCTTCAAACGACTGGCCGAGCAGGCGGACGTGGTGATCGAGAACTTCCGCCCCGGGGTGATGGATCGACTCGGGCTGGGCTACGAGACCCTCGCCGCCATCAACCCGCGGTTGATCTACTGCGCCATCTCCGGCTTCGGACAAACCGGCCCCGACGCCCTCAAGCCGGCCTACGACCAAATCATTCAAGGCCTATCGGGCGAGATGGCGGTCAACGGCGACGAGCGACTCAACCCCCTGCGCACCGGCTTTCCCGTCTGCGACACGGTCGGCGGCCTCAACGCCGCCTTCGCCCTGATGGCCGCCCTCTTCCACCGCGAACGCACCGGCGAGGGCCAACAGGTCGACATCGCCCTGCTCGACTCGATCATGCCCCTGATGGGCTGGGTCGCGGCGAACCTGCTCATCGGCGGCGCCCAACCCACGGTCATGGGCAACGACAACTTCACCGCCGCGCCGAGCGGCACCTTCGTCACCGGGGACGGCTACATTAATATAGCCGCCAACAAGCAGGAGCAGTGGGAGGCGGTCTGCGACGAGCTCGGCCTGCCGGAGCTCAAGATCGACGCCCGCTTTGCCGAGCGCGACACCCGCAAACAAAACCGCAGGCTGCTCACGCCGTTGCTCGAGACCAAGCTCGTGGAGCACCCGACCGCCGACTGGGTCGAGCGGCTCAACGCCCGGAGCGTGCCCTGCGGGGCTATCCTCGGGCTCGAGGCGGCCCTGCGCCAGCCCCAGATCGAGCACCGGGGCGTGCTGCAAAAAACCGAGGTCGAGGGCATCGGCGAGGTCGAGCTCTTTGGCCTCACCGCCCTGTTCGGGCGCAGCAGCGGGGATGTGGCCGCGCCGCCCCCCACCCTGGGGCAGCACAACGCCGAGATCCTCGCCCGCCTCGACGTGGATGAGGCCGGACTCGCGGATCTGAAAAACGAGGGAGTGATCTGACGCGGGGGATGTGTGGAGAACGCAACCGCCGTCTCGCGTGCCCGCTGGGCCCTGGGGCGACCAAGCAACATCTGGAGCCCAACATGGGAATGACCGTCGTTGAAAAAATCCTGGCCCGCGCCTCGGGGCGCGAAGCGGTCGAGGTTGGTGACGTGGTGGAGCCGCGGGTGGACCTCGCCATGTCCCACGAGAACGCGGCGCTGGTGATCAACCAGTTCAAGGAGATCTACACAGGTACCGACCGCGAGGCGGCGCCCTGGGACTCCGACAAGATCGCGATCATCTTCGATCACCGCATCCCAGCGGAGTCGAACAAGACCGCCAGCAACCAAAAACGGATCCGCGAGTTCAACACCGCCCACGGCATCGGGAAGTTCCACGACATCCACGGTGTGCGCGGCGGCATCTGCCACCAGATCCTGCCGGAGAACGGCTACGTGCTACCCGGCACGGTGGTGGTCGGCACCGACAGCCACACCACCAGCCACGGTGCCCTCGGAGCCTTCGCCTTTGGCATCGGCGCCACCGAGATGGCCAGCGTCTGGGCCCTCGGGGCGGTGCTCAATGTCGAAGTACCCGCCACTATTAAGGTGGTGCTCAACGGCGAGCTGCCGGAGTACGTCCAGCCCAAGGACCTGATCCTACATTTGATCGGCAAGCTCACCGCCAAGGGCGCCAACTTCCAGGTCATCGAATTCCACGGCGACGCCATTCGGCGGATGCCCACCTCCGGGCGCCTGACCATCTGCAACATGTCGGTGGAGGCCGGGGCCACGGCGGGCATCGTGCCGGCCGATGACGAGACCGCCCGGTACCTGCGCGAGGAGGCCGGGGTCAGCGACGCCATCACACCGGTGCTACCGGATGACGACGCCACCTACGCGCGGGTGGTGGAGATCGACGTCTCGCAGGTGGCGCCGCAGATCGCCTGCCCGCACACGGTGGACAACGTCAAGCCGATCGATGAGGTGGTCGGCAAGGCCATCCAGCAGATCGTCATCGGCAGCTGCACCAACGGCCGCCTCGATGATCTGGCGACCGCCGCCGACATCATCCGCGGCAAACAGGTGGCCGACGGCACGCGCATGCTGGTCTTCCCCGCCACCGGGCGCATCTACGCCGAGGCCATGGAGCGCGGCTACCTCGCCGACTTCATGAAGGCCGGCGCGGTGGTGATGAACGCCGGCTGCGGGCCGTGCCTCGGTGTGCACCAGGGCGCCCTCGGCGACGAGGAGGTCGCCCTCGCCACCACCAACCGCAACTTCAAGGGTCGCATGGGTAACCCCAAGTCCGAGGTTTATCTGTGCAGCCCGGCGGTCGCCGCCGCCAGCGCCATCACCGGGGTCATCACCGATCCACGCAACGGGAGTCACTGACATGTCTAAGGTCTTTGAAAAACTCGGCGCCGACATCAGCACCGACGACATCTACCCGGGCCGCTACATGGCCACCGTGCTCCCCATCGAGACCCCGGAGTATTGCTTCGCCGACCGCACCGAGCTCAACGCCCGGCTTCGGGCACACGAGATCGCGCCCGATAGCATTCTGGTCGCCGACCACAACTTCGGCTGTGGATCGTCCCGGGAGCAGGCGGCGAGCACCCTGAAGGGCTACGAGTTGATCATCATCGCCAAGAGCATCGCCCGAATCTTCTTACAGAATGCGATCAACCTCGGTCTGCGGGTGGTGATCTGTCCGGAGCTCGAGGCGGAGCCCGGTGAGGATCTCGAGGTCACCGATGACGCGGTGATCAACCACACCACCGGCAAGCGCTTCGCGACCGAGCCGCTGCCGCCGTCGCGCCAGGCGATCATCGATGCGGGCGGCTTGATCGCCTACACCCGGGCGCGGGTGCTAGCGGCGTAGGGCACTGGCCAGGATGACGCCCCGTGGCGGATGTCCTGATAGCCACACCTGCCTTGCTCCCGAGACGCGGAAGGCGCCGCCTGTGCGGCTCTTGGAAAATCCCGTACGGGACTATTTCATTGACATCAGAGGCAGGAATGTGTGACGTTACCGTACGGGAGTAAACGTCAGACAAATGGCTAAAGAGACGCCAGGAGTCCCGTACGGGAACGTATCAACCGCCGCCGACGTGGGGCGCTTGATCCGAGAGAAGCGCCGGGCCCTTGGCACCACCCAGGCGACAACGGCTGCACTGGTGGGCGTCGGAACCCGTTTCCTTTCGGACTTGGAGCGCGGCAAGCCCACCTGCGAGCTCGGTAAGG
>JAUUZB010000827.1 GCA_030590185.1 Deltaproteobacteria bacterium | reverse complement strand
GCACCACTAGGTCGGCGGAGAAATTCTCGTCCGAGCCGAAGAATACCTCGGCGTCGCCCCTGCCGTGGGGGGTGTGGACCCGCACCTCGGCCGCGGAGCTCTCCTGGTTGCCGAAGATGCCGCGGTAGTCGCGGCTGAAGGATTCGATGGCGGTGCGGGTTTGCCCGAGCTCAGGGGTGTAGCGGTCGACCACCGTGCGCGTCGTCGAGGCGGCGCGGCGGTAGTGAATGAACGGCAGCTGAACCTCAAACTGGCTCGAGGTGCCGGTGGTGGAGGTGGTCACCCGCTCGTTGATCCGTACGCCGGCGTTGCGGATCAGAGTGAGCTGTTGCACCAGGCGCAGGTCCCCCCGCACTGCCATGTCGTAGGCGAGGCGCGCGAGCTGGCCCACCTCGATGGTCAAGGGTTGGTTGGACGCGACGCCGTTGCGCATGTCCTGCGGCACCATGTCGGCGCGCGGGATCTGGACCATGGCGGTGTTGTTGAGATCGAAATCGATGCTGGTGGAGAAATTTGAGGTGATGTCGATGCCGCCGCGGGCCTCGATGTAGGCGCTCGCATAACGCTCGAGCAAAGAATCCATCACCGCGGTGCCGGTACCCTCGGCGAGGTTTTTGCACAGCAGGCGCATGTAGCCGGCCATGTTGTCCGCGAGCTCACGCTCGTGCTCGTTGGAGAGCTGGTTCTTGAAGACCTCCGGATCGCCGCCGTCCGCGACGTAGTCGACGAAGCCCCGCAAAAAGCGGGTGAGCTCCTGTTGGTTGACCTCGACGCCGCCCCATAGACGCAGGTGCGCGCCCGCGGAAGCGGTGCCCAACGAGGAGAGGGTGACGCGCGCCCTCCCCTGCTCGAGGCGTTGCAGCTGAAGGGACATCTCACCGCCAAGGCTGGCGTAGGCGCCGACCTCGACGCCGCCCCCCACCCGCATGACGTTGGAGAGCGCCGGGATGGATCCGCCGAGGCCCAGGGCCGCGTCGACTCTCAGGTTGGCGGTGCCGGTGAATGCGAAGGTGGCGCCGGTCTCCATACGCGCCACCTGGCTAGCGGTCAGCGGACTCAGGGCCAAGCGCTCGAGCTGCCCCTGGTCGTTCTCTTCAATATTGTCGCCAATGCCCGGCAGGTAGGCGAGCCGCTGCATCCGATACTGCATGGCTTCGCCGGCGGTGAAGCCGAAGCTGACGTAGCCGGCGGTGCCGAGCGGCACGCTGTGGCCGAGGTTGAAGGAAAGATCCTGACCGAACTTTCCCTCGATCCAAATAGGCAGGGCGCCGGGGTGACTCTGCCGGAGCTCCTCGATCCCGAGGCGCCGGGGATCACCGGGCGGGATCTCATCCTCACGTACCTTACGCCCGCTGGCCGAGAAGCCGAGGATCAGGTCGTCGGTGATCGGGATGTCGACCCGGGTGCCGCGCTCCTCGTGCACCAGACCGGAGGCGCCGGAGCCAATTTGGTCTAGGATCCAATTGCCCGCGTCGGAGGTGCCGCGGGTGAACCAGTTGCCGCCCCGGCTGAAGACCGGCTTCGATTCGGTGCCGCGGATGATGCCGCCGAAATAGCCGGGTCGCTCGGCGTCAAAGGGCCGTGCGGCGCCATCGACGTAGTCGAACAGATCCCCCGCCCCGCGCGGGCCACCGCTCACCGGGACGCTCGGCTGCCCGAGCCCCACGCCGCCGTAGGTGCCAGCAGGCGCCACGATGGCGCTGCCGGTGGACGCGACGCCGCCCGGTTGGATCGAGGCGGTGGCCCCGGGGAGGCGCCCCTCGAGGGTGTCGGTGGTCGAGCCGGTGGCGGCGGCCGCGCCAGCAGGGGTACCGGCGGCGCGGGCGCGCAGAAATGCGTCGAGCTCGGCGGCGGTGGGCAGGAAGATCTGATCGCCAGCCTCGACCCCGGAGGCGTTGAGGATCTGCGAGCCCAACCTCTCCCGGTTGTAGGCCAGGATCTCCGCGACTCCGGGCTTCGGCTGCAACGCCCCGTACGCCCCGCGCTCCCCGACGATCGTCGCGTAGCTCTCGCCGCGGACGACGGTGTGCAGCGTCCCGGGTGTGCCGTCCGGCACGCTCAGCAGACGCGGGGTGTGGGTGGCCAGCGGCCGGGCGCCCGTGGGTGCGCCAGCGGATCCGGGAGGGGGAGGTGTGGGACCGGGCATGGTACCTCGCTATCTGTGCAGACCGTGCCCCGGGCGCACCGGGGCGCGAACGAGGGCCGTTATCGGGGTTATCGGCGCGGAGCGGCGGGGGTTGCGTCTGGGCGTGCCCTATTGTGCGCCAAGGACCTCATAGCCGACGCTGAACATCAGATTGATCGACGTACCGAGCATCTGCACGTGGAGGCGTTGGCCGGCGGCGTCGTGGAAGCTCCAGTAGATCCGCTCGATGGCCACCAACCGCGCGGCAAAAAACCACTGCTCCCCGAAGTAGACGTGCCCCCCGAGGCCGATCTCCAGCGCCAGGCTGTTGGCGTCGAAATGCTCGGTACCGCCGCTGCGGTCGTTGTCCCAGACGCGTCCGACCCCGATCGCGACCATGAAGTCGGGGCTGATCCGATAATTGAGCGGCAGCGTCCCCTGAATCTCGAGGGAGCCGTTGAGCTCGGTGAATGCCCGCTCCTCGTTCGCCACATCGGCACCGGCCCACAGACCGATCCGGGGGCCGAGGGTGAGCCAATCGAACAGGCTGTAGCCAACGAAGAACTGGGTGTGGAGCCCGGCGTAGGATTGACTCAGGGGCGCGAGCCGAGCGTGCTCGGTTGGGTAGTCGGTCTCCAGGGAGCGATGGAAGGGCACGGTGGCGCCGGTGCCGATGCTGAACCAGATCGGGAAGGTACCGGCGCGTTCGCGCATGAACAGCACCCGGCCCTCCTCGTGGAGCCCGCCGACGCCGGTGAGCAGCTCCTGCACCGCAGAGGGCAGCTCGGTGAGCAGCTCCGCCTCGCCCCCGGCGACCGTGCGGCTCACCCCGCGTTCGACCTCGGCCGTGGTGACCTCGATCAGCTTGAGGTTCAGCAGCCAGGTCTCTCCGAAGCGCGCGACGTTGCCAGTCACCGCCCAACGCACGTCGAGGGCGCCGGCTAGGTCGGCGAGGCAAGAGTCGTCGGCGCAGCCGAGCAGCTGTTTTTGTTGCTCGAACTCGAGGGCGGCCCGGATGTCGGCCATGCCGACCACCCGCTCGACGCCGGTGGCGCGGATGAGGTTGACGACTAGATCGCCGAGGGCTTCGGCTTGGTCGGCGCTGAGGCCGCCCTTGCTGGTGAAGCTCATCACGGCGACGGAGGAGGGGAGCTCTAGGGTTTGGGGATCTGTTTCCGTTGATGGCTGGGGGGCGGTTGGGGGGGGGTCGGGGACGGCCTCGGTGACGGGCTCGGTGACGGGCTCGGTGACGGCCTCGGGGGCGGGCGGGGTGACGGGGGCGAGAGCGGATTCAGGGGCGGTGTCGGGAGCGGGAGCGGTTT
>JAUUZB010000101.1 GCA_030590185.1 Deltaproteobacteria bacterium | reverse complement strand
CCTGGCCGCCGGCGGGCACGTCGACGGTGATCACCCCGGCGAAGAGAGTCTGCAGCTCGATGGCGCTGAGCACGACCCCCAGCTCAGTGCCCATCGCCCCTTCCCCGAGACCGGAGAGGAACAGCGGAATGAGCTGATCGAGGTCCAGGGTGCCGAGCCCGCCGACCACGGCCAAGCGCTGGGTGCCAGCCGGCAGGTTCAACCCGAAGACCGTGAACGGCGGCTCGCCGCCGGGGCCCGCCTCACGGCCCAGGTCGGTGCCGTACTGGTTGAAGAACCCATCGTCGGTGGTCATGTTGCCCGGGAAAGGCACGTCGCCTCCGGGGGAGCTGGCGAGCAGATCGCTGATCTCGATCTCCGCACCGCCGCCTACCGGCAAGACCGGCATGACGAGCACCAAGCGAACCTGACCGCTGAAGGTCCCGGCGCCGACCAGATCGATCGAGGGGTAGTCCAAGGTGTGGTTTGGAAGCCGACTAAACAGGGAGTCGGGCACCACGCCGATCACGTTGCCGGTCTGCGCGGCGCCGGTCCGCTCCACGAGGATGGTCACGGCAGGCCGGTCGACGCTGGTCATGGTGGTCATGCGATACTCGGGGGTCGGCACCGCGGGCGTGACCGGGTCACCGTCGTGATCCCAGTCGATCGATCCCGGCACGCGGACGGTCACGTCCACCGGACCGCTGAGGCCGGCCTCGGTGTGTGTCAGCTGGCCGCTGGCATCGGTGCTGCCGGCAACCACCACGATCCCCACCGCCATGGTGGCGCCCGCGATCGGTAGCAAGCTCTGGCGATCTAGCACCGTGACCTCGAGGACACCGTCGAGCGGATCCACCACGATTGCGCTAATCGTCACCGAGTCGGTGGCGCTTCCACCGCGACCATCGGTGACCTCGATCTGAAAGATGAAATCACCCGCCACGTCGGGCTCGACGCTCGCCTGGGTCGCGTCGGTGTTCTGGATGCTCGCGCTGGTCAGGAGGCTGCCCACCGCCGCCGTCTCCAGGGTCCATGCATAGGCCAGGGGGTCACCGTCCGGATCGGTAGCCGCCGCGAACAGCAGCAGGATCTCGCCGAGGGCGACCACGGCGTCTTCACCCGCGTCCACCACCGGATCTTGGTTGGGCGGTGGGTCCTCCACCGTGACCACCACGAGATCGATGGCGCCGGAGACCTTGGTATCGTTGCAGGTCAGACCGAGCGTGTAGTCGCCCGGCTCGTCTGGGTCGAAAAAGACGTCGGCGGTGTCGGCGTTATTGAGCTCCGCGCTGGTCAGGGCCGAGCCCGTGGCTCCCGCCTCGAGAGTCCAGGCGTAGCTGAGCTGGGCGAGATCGTCGGTGTCCGCGTCGTCGCACCGGCCCTGGAGAATGATCGTTCGACCCCACTCGACCGTGACGTCATCGCCCGCATCGGCGGTCGGCGCCTGGTTCTCATCGCCGCCGTCATCGCCTGTACCACCGCCACAGGCCACGGGGCCGCAGAGCAAGCCGGTCGCGAGAACGATACGCGTGATGTTGAACATGGGGTCCCCTCGTCGGTGTGGGCTGAGGATATCACGTTGGGGGCTGGACGCACGGGTGGAGGGATCGCCGGCAAGGGGCGCTGCGTGGCCCCTGCCCCGGGCGTTGTAGTAGACCTGGGCGAGCGAACGGATCGCTCGCGCAACAGAGGACTCGTGGCTCGACCTTTTTTTCATGCCTGGTCTCTCGGCCAGGACCTCGCCGGCCCGAGGATCAGCGTGGCGCTCACCTGTCGCGGTGCCCGGCACCACCTCGCCCCGGCCCGCCGCGGTGCAGAGGACCCCAGGTGATTTGGCCATCCTCATGGCTGCGCGTCCTGCGCGCGGCGGAGGCCGCACCGTTCGGCGGCGTTGCCCTCCTCGGCGGCGCGTTGTTCGGAGCGGAAGGCGAGATCGGGCTTGGCCTCCTGCTCCCGGCCTTGGCCGCATTTGGGATCGCCGCCTTCGCCTTCCTGTTCAACGACCTCCAGGATTCCCCCCACGACCGTCACAGCCCTACCAAGGCCCAGCGTCCCCTGGTGAGCGGCGCGTTGCCCCGATCGGTGGCCTGGGGTGTGGTCCTGTTGCTCGCTGGTGGATCCGTGGCGCTGCTCGTCGTCTTCACGTCGTCGGTGCCACTCGCCCTTGGCGTGGCCCTGTTGATCCTCGGGCTCGCGTACAGCTGGCGGCCTACGGCAGGTAAGGTCATTCCGGTCGCCTCATCCCTGCTCCACCTGGCCGGGGGAACCGGAACGTTCGTGCTGGGCGCCTGGTGGCTCCGGCCGGGCGGTTGGCAGGCTCCCCTGGTCGGTATCTTCTTTGGTTTGGTGTTCGCCGCCGGACACCTACACCAAGAGGCGCAGGACGCCGTCGATGATCGAGCCGCCGGTGTCCTCACCCACGCGGTACGTTTTGGCGCCCGGCCGGTGCTGTGGGCGGGATTTGTGCTCTGGTGCGCATCCTCGCTACACTTCTCCGTGCTGGCGGCGGCAGAGCTGATCCCTCCCATCCTCGGCATCATCCAAGGCGCCGCCTTCGCAGTCTACGCCGCTGGCTTCTATTTCCTGATGCGCGGCGCGCCATCCGGGGATCGCATCGCGCGGTTGCGACGTCTCTATCGGGTCGCCTACCTCACCGCCGGGCTCGCCATGCTGGCGGTCGCGGTGTGGAGCGAATCGAGTTGACGGTTCCTATCACCAGACGCCCGCCGCTCGCCTTCGCCATCGTGGGCCTCTCTTTCGGCGCCGGGCTCTATTCGCTGGTCGCCCTGCGTTGGCTGGGATTTCTGGGGTTGCCGCCCGTTTGGTTTCTCACCCTCCTATTGGTCGGCATGCCGGTGGGCGGTTTGCTCCTGGTTCGAAATCGTTGGCTGCGTGGACGCTCTGTGTCGGCGATCATTGCCGTCACGGTGTGCCTGGCAACGGCCGGCGCGCTGCTCTTCTTGCTTACCCTGCGGTGGGTCGACGCCCACATCTACCTGGACATGATGCACAGCCCGAGCTTGGCGGGGAGAGTGTTTCTCCGCTTTTTGGCGCCGGCGGCGGCCTTGTTTCCCTTGTTTGTGGGCTACGGACTCGTGGAGCTCGCAGCCTATCGCAAGGGACTCGAGGTTTTTTCCGGCAAGAGTGCTTTGGTCTACGCGCTCAACCTGGCGGGCCTTTGCTTGGCCTTTCTCGCCTACCGCCTGCTGCTCGTCGGCTCGGGTACCTCGGGTCTCTTTCTCGTCGGTCTGGCCTGCCTGTTGCTCGCCGCGCTCGTGCTGGAACCGCGACGCTGGCCGTTGCTCGTTGCCATGGGGCTGTGCGTAGGCCTGTTCTTGGTCCCCGGCCGCGAGGCTTGGACCGTCTCGACCCTCGAAGTGAAGACCGGTGACTCCACCCTGAACCGCTGGCGGACTCCGCCCAACCGGGTGGTGTACGACGCTTGGACACCCCACAGCCGGCTCACCATCGTCGACGTAGAATGGGGAATCCGTGGCTTTTATGACGGCATGTACCACTGGACCTACGCCCGCGGCATGCCGGACCCCGAGGAGAGCCCGGGTCGGTATCGGCCTCTGCAACTCGTGTTCTCACGGCTGGTCCGTTCGGGCGACCGTGTAGCTGTCCTGGGCGCCGGTGGGGGCCTCCAGGTGGCGGCGGCGCTGCGTGCCGGGGCCGAGCGGGTGGTTGCCGTGGAGGTGATGCCAGAGGTGCTGGAGGTGCTCGGGGGCCCGCTCGCCGAGAGCATCGAGGGCACCTACCTGGATCCCCGCGTCGAGCTAGTCCCGAAGAACGCCCGGCGTTTTCTTGCAGAAACCGACGAGCTGTTTGACGTCATCGTTCTGGCTTCGGTCGAGACCAACCTCATGGGTCTCAGGGAGCTGTTCGAGCCCTCCCAGGTCATGTTCACCCGCGAGGCGCTGGCGGAGATGAAGGCACACCTCGCGCCCGGCGGCCTCTTGACCATCTCCAAACACACGGCGGTTGACTGGCGTGGCGTGATCTTCAGCCAGGTGTTCTCCCAGCTTCGCGATCTCGGTGTGCGCACGCGCGGCTACATTGAGCTTCCGGCGGGCGGCAACAGGCCCAACGCTGATCCCCAGGCGATCGTGTCCCACGGCGTCCACTACCTGATCGTAGCCCAGAACGGTCCTGGCCCCATCGACGCGCTGGCCACCATGGACAACATCCTGCGTGGTTCCCGGGTCGAGACGGTTGTTGACGCGCCGGCGAGCGCACCGGGGATGGCGATCACGGATGACCGTGCTTTTGCGACCGGCATGATCATCGCCAACCTGGGTATCCCGGCGATTGTCGTTGGACTAGTTGGCGTGGCTCTTTGCCTGCTCATCACCGGAGTTGTTCTCGCCTGGACCCTGCGCCGCGTGCTCCGGAACGAGGGTTCGGTTGATTCTCCGATCACGGGTCCTGATCAGATCTCTGGCCGGTCCGATCGATGCCCTTCTCACCGGCTCCCGCTGGCGGCGGTCGCGGTGGGCATCAACTTCGTGACCATCGAGTACCTGATCGTCTACCGCCTCCTCGATCGGCTGGACGTCCCCATGGATGCCACATTTCTGGGTATGGTCACGTTCGTGGGCCTAGCGGCCGTGGGCGGCCTGTTGCTGGCGCGTCTGTCATCTTCTCGGCTACTCGCGATAGCCGCGATCGTTGCTGTAATGCTCGTGGTGACCGGTGTCGCGCTTCCCCGGATCTCGCTCCTTGCCGTTGGCGCAGCGGCATTCTTAGCCGGGTCTCTGTTTCCGAGGATCCTCGTCGGCCCCGACAGGGATCTCGTGCGCGTCTATGTCTGGGACGCCTACGGCGCCCTTTGGGGAGGGCTGGCCGCCCTGTTGGTTCCTCTCTTTCTCGGTTTCTCTGGCCAGCAAGTGCTGGCAGGCCTGGCGTTGCTCACCGCCGCCTGGGCAGTCGACCGCGCCGGGGCCGCGCGTGCCACCGATGGGAGCGGATGAATCCATGCACTGGGCCAGCTCCACGCTCTGCTCCATCATGCCGGCGGGCACGAACGGGCCGCACGGATGAGCTCTGCGATAGCATGCCGGGCGCTCCCGGTGGCCGCCTACGGTACGGTCGCCGGACTGGCGCTCATCCTCCACGCCGGCACCCTGTTCGCGCCGGTGACCATGGACGATGTGTTGGTGACGGTGGAGAACCACCAGTCCTTTGACCTCGCCAACCTGCCGCGCAGTCTGGTGGACGAGATAGACTGGCTCGTGCCGGAGGACCAACGCCGCGACCACGAGCGGCACAACCGCTCCGGCCTCTATCGGCCGTTTCTGGTGATCAGCTACACCTGGGATGCCCTGATCCACGACCAGGACGTAGTGGGTTGGCGCTCGACGAATCTCCTGCTCCACCTGGTGGCCAGCCTCCTCGTACTCGCCAGCGTCCGGCGGCTGTTCGGCTCCCTCGGAGCCGGGTTGGTGGCAGGCCTGATCTTCGCCGCACACCCGGTTCACGTCGAGGCGATCCTCTCGCTGCTCGGTGGGCGCGCTGAGCTGCTTGCCGCGGTGTTCGTGCTTGCCGGTTGGTACGCATTCATGGCCGGGGACGGGCGGACAGCAGGGACTCAGCGGCTGTTCGACGGATTGTCAGCCGTCTTCTTCCTCTGTGGTCTGATGTCAAAAGAAAACGGCGCGGTGCTGCCTGCGATCCTGTTGATCGGGGGTTGGACCCTACGCGGGCAGAGGTTGCGACCGTTGCTGCTCCGGCTCGTGCCACACGGGCTCGCCCTCGCCACCTACGTGGGCCTGCGTCTCTACGCCGTCGGTGCGCTGCCGCCGACCGGCGCTCAACATCCGTTCCGCGATCTCTCCACCGGCGAGAGCGTCCTGGGCGTCATGACGGTGATGGGAACCTACCTCCGGTTGATCGTCCTGCCCTACCCGGTGCGCCACCCGCACTGCTACGACGACCTGCCCCACGCGACGCCCGTGCCGCTCGCCTGGCTCGCGGCCCTGGTAGTGATCGCGCTCGTCGCGGCATCAGTCTGGGCGATCCGACGACACCGCCCCGGCCCGGCTCCGGTCTGGGCCGCCGGCGCGCTGCTCTTCTTCGTCGCGCTGTTGCCGGTGGCTCACATCATTCCCTTCGCCGTCCTGATGGCCCCCCGCTTCCTCTATCTGCCCTCGATCTTCTTCTGCGCGGTGGCCGGTTGGGGGATCACGCGGGCCGCGGCCCTGCGTCCTTGGCTGCCCGCGACAGCCACGGTGGCCGCGACGGTGATCCTGATCGGACTCACCACGGTGACCATCGCAAAATGGACGGACCTCGATCGGCTCTATGCGGAGGCGGCCAGCTGCAACCCGACGGCGTTCTGGCCCCACAACAACCGCGGCACTGCCCACCTACGGGCGGGGCGCCCCGGCGAGGCACTCGTTCACTTCGCCCGCGCCGCCGAGATCGCTCCGCGGGAGGCCTCGCCCCGCTACAACCTCGGTCTTGCCCACCACCACCTGGGCCGGGCGCAGCAAGCGGAACAGGCCTACCGGACCGCCATCGCCCTCGACCCCAACCACAGCATGGCGTTGAACAACCTCGCGGCGATCCTGATGGCGAAGGGTAACCTCGAGGAGGCGGCGCTCCTGCTGGAGCGCGCCATCACGGCGGAGCCACGGGACCCGAGCGCCCACGTCAACCTCGGCAACCTGCTCGGTCAACTCGGTCGACTCCCTGAGGCCGAGCAGGCCTACCGAACCGCGTTGAAGCGAGCCCCGCGGTTGACCGCCGCGAGGTTCAACCTAGCGCGCCTACTCGAAGGCGCCGGCCGTCGGCCCGAGGCCGAGGCGCTCTATCGAGAGATCCTCGCGCGGGAGCCGGGCCACGCCATGGCGATGAACAACCTCGGCAACATCGCGCGTCAGCGACGTGACACCACCGCCGCCGAGCGCTGGTTTCGCGCGGCACTCGTAGCCGACCCGAGGTGTCGAATCTGTCGTCGCAACTTGGAGGCGCTGGACGCACCGCCCGGCGGGTCCTCACCTCGAGCCCCCTGGCGCTAGCCTACGGCATGGAGCGGTCGAGCAGCAGACGCATGATCAAGTTCCGATACTCAACCGGGTTGACGCCGTTGTCGTACTCGATCAGCCCTACACTATAGGCCTCCAACTCCTGGGTCTCGGTACCGAAATCCTGCCGGTACCACCCCGGCAGCGGCAACGGCGGCACGCCTATGCTGCTCTGCCCAGTGGCGGTGTCAACTCCGACATAGGCCTCCATCACGGCCATGAAGCCCTCGGGGCCGCCCGTGATGATGCAGATGGCGCTACCGCCCACGGCGTTGTCGCCGCCACCCGTCGCCTCGATGATGTCCCCTTCGCCGAACACCGTTGCCACCGAGAGATTGGCCTCGGTCTCGAACACCGGACCATAGGTGACGCTCAACGGTGCGGAGGCCGGGCAGTCGTAGGTCGCGTCTCCCGGCAAGCAGAGATAGTTGAGCTGCACGTTATCCACGGTCGCCAGGGTGGAGCGCAGGCGCAGGGACGGGTTCAGGGTGGCCGCGTCCAGGGTGTCGCTCTCGTCCCCGCCGCGCAGGATGACGGCGTTGATGCCGTTGTCGTTCACATCGGGCGGCAGGTTGAGGCCTACCAAGGGTGGTGGCGCGAGCAGGCTCGGAACGGTTGAGACCACGGTGTTCTCTTCCCCGCTCGAGGAGATACCAGCGACCTCGCCCCTGACCACCGCCGCGCGCGTGGTGGTGTCGATGTGGGTCACGGTGGCGATACCGGTGAGGCTGTCGAGGCCAACGACATCCACCGCCGCCGCGCCGGGAACGCCGGACCCTGGATCCTCAGCCCACAGGCTCGGCGACTGCCCCACGAGGGTCAGCGGATTGCCGCAGGCATCGACGCCAACCACCTTGACCCGGGCGCTGGTGCCTTCGCTCCCGGTGCGGCCATCGGCGAAGATGAAGATCGGTTTGGGCGCCACCCGCCACAGGTGTACCGCGGCCACCGCCCGGGATGGCACGTCGCCGGAACCACCGGCGTATGCGGTCTCGGTGCCGTCGTCGACCGCCACCGCCGCCGCGCCCGGGAGCCCCTCGGGGATATCGACCTGGATACTGGTGTTGGTCGATGAATTGATCGCAGCCAGGGTACCACCAACCCAGACCTGCATGGCTCGCACCGGAGTGTCGTCGGTGAAGTTGAAGCCATCAATGGTGATGGTCCCACCGGACTCGACCGGCGCGTTGGGGGACGCGTAACCAGCATCGCTGACCGAGGAGGTCAGGGCGTCGATGCCGAGGGTGTAACTCGCCGGGTTCTCCAGATAGGTCTGCGAATCACCGCCGCCCCGCGCCGTTTGCTTGGTGGGACCGAGGGCCGGGCCAGGGACTCCAGAGGCCACGGAGATCGTCGGGCCGAGTGCTGCGGCGCCGGTGGCCAAGAAATGGGTGACCTGGGTCACCGATCCATCGGTCCAGGTCACCGACACCACCGTCATGCCGCTGCCGGTGGCGAGCCGAAGCTTGGCGTGGGCCTGGCCGTGCACGTCGGTGCGTAACTGTAGCT
>JAUUZB010000129.1 GCA_030590185.1 Deltaproteobacteria bacterium | reverse complement strand
CTCGAAGTACACCGTGTAGCGCACCTCGGCGCCACAGGCGGTGGGGGGTGTGGAGTCGCACGTGGCGCCGCCGTGTGCCCTTAGATAGCCCGGGCCGCTGAACGGCGTGTCGCTCGTCTTGATCTCCCAGCGGTCCCCCCCGTTGAGGAACTCGTGGCGCTGGTAATACTCCGCCTCGATCACGATCTCGTTGCTCAGGTTCTCCCGGAAGACGACGCTCGGCCAGGCGTCGATGACCTCCCCGGAACCGGGGTCGCCACTGAGACCCACGGTGGCGCCGTAGGCATCTTCGAGGTGCAGCTCGTCCGGGCTGACCTTGGAGTAGTGGTAGGTCGTGGTGTGATCCGGCCGGTCGCGCTCGATCTCCAAGATGCCGCTCGCCGGGAAGTCGTCCCAGTCGCTGGAATCGATGGTGAGCACGCTGTCCCCGGAGCCCGGGTCATTTTGGAGGGTCGAGCTCGCCACGGTGCAGGGGTCGGCCTCGCAGGTCGAGGCAGTCGAGCAATCGCCGCTAACGGTCCACTCCTTATCATCGCCGTCGCACCAGCCCTCGAAGTCCTCCCAGGGATCGGTGAACTCCCACAGGGACTTGGGGAAGGCCGGGTTGGTGGGATCGGTGACATCGATGGCAAAGTAGTGGGCGCTGTCGAGCTCGCCGGTGAGCGGGTTGCGGCCCCGGCCACGGGCCTGACCGCCGATCAGGATGGTGCGCCACTCGCCCGTGGAGCTGTCATAGACGTCGCGGACCACCAACGGGCCATCGACGAAGTAGCCATGCTCGAACTCGGTGCCGTTGCGAAGGCTCCTGAGGCGCGGTGCCAGGTTGTGGGGCACGAAGGCCCACAGCTCGCTACCGCCCACCGCGTCGATGGCGTGCACCATGCCGTCGTTGGCCCCGATGTAGACGACCTCGGCGCGGCCGCTTTTGGTGCTGACGAATTGGCCGTAATCCAGGCTGCCGTCCGGGTCGTAGAAGATCTCGTTGACCACCATGCTCGGCTTGCTCTCGTCTGCCGCGTCGAGGGGCGGCCCGACAAAGACCGGGCTCGAGTGGCCGATGTCGTGCATCATGGCGAGGGACTCGAAGCCCTTTTTGATGAAGGTGACGTCGGTGTCGTCGGAGGTGCCGAGCAGGGTGGCGAGGTCCGAGCCCGCGGTCAGCGGCGTGGCGATGGTCAGCCGGGCGTCGACCTGTGTGCCGGTCGCGGCGTAGGCGGTGTAGATGTTCCGGCCGGGGTTGGCGTTGACGCCTTCGGTGTCGAACAGCTCGCTGACGCAGGCGGCGTCGGCGAGCGCGCCCGCCGGTACCACGGCGCAGCCGGTGATGTCGTAGGCGAGCAGCTTGGCCTCAAAGCCCGGGTAGAGCGAGGAGACCGAGTAGATGATTTCCTTGTCGCCGCCGTCGTCGATGATGCCGTAGGAGATGCCGGAGCGCGTAAAGCGCACCTGGTCCTGCGCCACCTGATAGTTGAACTTGAGCCGGGTGATCGTCGGGGAGTCCCTAGCGCCCTTGCCGAACTTGCGCTCAGCCCCGACCAGCACCTGCTCGAATTTCATCACCAGCTTCCAGCGGAACTCGGAGCCGTAGGAGGTGAAATAGTGGGTGTCTGATTGCGGCGGCAGCTCGTTGTCGGAGATGAGCTCCCAGGTCTCGCCGCCGTTGTTGGACACGAAGATATCCTCGTCCCCCTGGGGCGTGCTGCCCTTGCGCACCTTGAACTCCACCAAGACGTTGGTGATTGTCTCCTTGTCCGGGTCGAGGCCGTCCGGCACGATCTTGGAGATGGCGACCGCCTCGGCGTGGTAGATGTCGGAGTCGTTGGCAAAGGCCAGGTAGTAGGGGGTATCCCACATTCGGTGCCCCACCATCAGGTCGTCCCGCGCCCCGTCACCGTCCGCGTCGAGGGCGAGCAACCAGTCGTTGTCGGTGCCAAAATCGACCAGAGGAACCGGCGCCGCAGGGAACTGCCCTTGGCCATCGTTCTCCAGCAGCCAAACCTGGCCGTCGGCGCCGTGGCAGCCCCAGCGGTCGGTGGCGATGATCAGATCATCGTAGCCGTCCTGGTTGTGGTCGATCACCACGCCGTAGGCCGGGCCGCCCGCCGCGAAGGTGATCGGGCTGGCGCTGGCGATCATGTTAGGCGCCGCGTTGGTGCCGGTGTTTTCGAAATAGCGGAGGTTTTCCTGGTTCATGCTGCCGAGGATGACGTCGGTGTCGCCGTCCCGGTCAAAATCCGCCGCTAGGGTGACGGTGATGCCGCGGCTGGGAGTGGCGTTGCAGTCGGAGGGCATGGCCGCCGAAGCGCCGGAGTCAGCAAAGGGGCCGTTGAAACCGGCGTCGGAGATCAGCTCCTCACGCACCGACACCCCGCCGCCGCCGCTGAGGCGCCAGCTCCACCCGAAGCCGTAGTCGTTGCCGAAGTCGTCGGAGTAGGCGCAGGTGCTCGAGCCCTCACGCTCGCAGGCGTAATAGAGGAAGAGTTTTTGCTCGCTGCCGAGGCTCTTGGCCACCAACAGATCCTGGCGCTCGTAGATGTTGGGCGCGTCCGGGGTGTCCGTGTTCCAGTCCACGAGCTGAATCGAGTCGCCGGCCCAGTGCCACGCGATGTCGTCCGGCCGGGTGTCGGGGGAGGTGCCACGGCTCAGGGTCTTTTGCATCGGCGTGAACACCGGCACGTCCCCGGCGCTAAAGGAGAGCGCCGGGCAGTTGAAGTCGGGTGAGCCGGAACCGCCGGAGGCAGAGGCGGAGTCGGGGCAGTTGCGCCAGATATAGAGGTGGGAGTAGCTCGCCGTGCGCAGCGGCCGGGCTTCGGTGTCGACCTGCTCCACGGCGGCATACAGGAGGTCCTCGGTGCCGTCGCCGTCGATGTCGCCGGTGCGCAGGATCGCCCCGGCCTCGGTGCACGACGGCGGGACGATCTCGTAGGGGCCACCGGCCCAGGCGGGGGTGGTGTCGTAAATCGGTACACCGGCCTCGAAGCCGAGGTGCAGGTCTGGGTTGCTCCCGTCCATGCCCTTGTTGACGAACAGCTCGAAGCGGCAGGTCGACTCCCCGTCCGCGTTGATCGTGGATTGGTTGATCTCGTAGACCAACGCGATCAAGTCATCGAGGTCGTCGGCGTCCCGGTCGAAGTTGGCGGCGGCGACCGCGATCACCCGTCGGCCGAGCTCGCCGGAGGTGCCGTTCACCAGGGAGGCATGGAGCGGCAGCGTGATCTCCGAGGGACTGTCGTTGTCCCACCCCGCCACCGTGGACTCCGGGTCCCGCATGGCGTCGTTGGTAAACGTCTCGTCGTAGCTGATCTCTATAGGGGGGCAGGCCTGTCCGTGGGCTGCGCCTGGGGCGAGGGTTACGGTTGCGACCGCCGCGAGCAGGAGGGTCGCGGGCTTTTTGATCTGTCTGTTCATGGCAACCTCATTCGGCTCAACGGACCCGTAGGGCACCGGCGATGGTCACGTCGACGAAGTGATTGGTGCCCGAGAGCACGTCCTGCACGGTGATGGTGCCGCCGATGGGCTCCCCGTTGATGTCGACGTGAAAACCGTAGGCGTCGAAGATCAGGACCCGATCGTTGCCGTTGGCCGCCAGGATCACCGGGTCGATGTTGGCGTTGATCGCCGAGGCCAGCCTCGGCCAATCGTCTTCGTCGTCGTCGGGGAAGGTGTAGATCAGCGTTTCGCCGGCGTCGTATTCGTTGTCGTTGTCCGCGTCGGCAAAGACATAGAGCGCGTTGCCCGGGGTGTCGACGAAGGACAGCTTGACCCGGGAGCCCCGCTTGATGGCGCTGGCCCGGGCGAGGTTGAGGCCGTTGTAGATCTCGCGGGCGACCGTGTCGAAGACGCTGCGCCGCCGCCAATCGGTGGTGAGGCCGATGGCCATCGCCGTCATGATGGAGATGATGCCGACCACCAGCATCAGCTCGATCAGGGTGAACCCGGCGGCGGGTCGGGTCTGGCTCGGGGTGATCATCATCGCGGCACCACCGCGACCTCGAGCAGCCGCTTGGCGCCCTCCTGGGGCGATCCCGAGATGCCGAAGGAGCGCACCAACAGGGTATCCTCGTCGGGGGGCGGCATGACGTTCACCACCACCCGGAAGTTACCATCGCCGTACGGCATCGAGATCTGACCGCCGTGCAGCTCATACCAACCCTGGATCTGCGCTGGCGCAAAGGGGCCGGCGTCGCTGACCGTGGGCAGCGCCAGGATGGGCGCGTAATCCGGGTTGCCCGGCACGAAGTTGTAGCCGTCGAGAGTCTGCAGTCCCCACTGGAGGCCGGCCTCGGCGATGTAGAGGGCGTTGTCGGCGCTGCGCTCGGCGCCGACAACCTCGACCTCCACCGCTACGATCTGGATGGCCATCAACCCCACCATGGTCAGCATGATCAGCACCACCATGGCGATGATCAACACCGCGCCCGCTTCGTCCCGCTGGACCCGCCGTGCACTCATAGCTCGTTGTTCCTCAGCGCCACGGTGGCGCGGTAGATCCAGCGCCGGTAGCCATCCTTGCGGCCGGCGTAGGTGTGGTTTTGAACCGTCAGGGCGGCGCCGGCCATGCCGCTCGGGATGGTGGCCGAGCTGTCGTCAAAGGCGTCGAGGACCGTCCGGTAGTTTCGGGTCCGCGCCACGATGGCGACGCGCGCGCCCACCACCCGGGACAGGCGCTGGCGGTGGGTCAAGCCCTGTAGGTGGGCGTTGGCGGAGGTGTCGCAGCCGCCCTTGGTGTCATCGACACCCGGCGTCAGGTCGTCGCAGACCTCGTCCCAGACGAAGTCAGGGGTGTTGACCAGAGGGCATTCCGGGCTGCCTGCCGGCTCACAGGTGGTGTCGAGCAGGTACTGCACCTGTAGGTCATCGATATCCCAGGCCACCACAAAGGCGTCGCTCAGAGGTTGGCGGGGGTCGGCGCGCATGCGCAGGATCGGGTGGTCCGGGTCGGTGGTTCGGTCGATCCAGAAATCAACCACGTTGGCGCGGCCGATCCCGAACTCGGAGGTGTAGCCCGTCGCACAGGTTAACGCCGAGCCGGTGCCGAGCAGGTTGAGGTAGGCGTACTCATAGTAGACCGAGGCGTTCGAGCCGATCGATTGGATCTCCACCAGGTCGGCGCCAAGGCCGCCGCCGTCGCACGGGCCAGAGACCAGCGCCAGGTCGTTGGCGAGCAAGGGTTGGCCGGCGTTGGTGTAGGTGCTCGCCGGGACGGCGCTGCTGTCGTCCGGGTCCACCCTGACCCCGATCTGTAGGGTTCCGATCGGGGAGTAGGCCGGGGTGAGCACGAAGCCCCCGTTGTTCGGATCGATCGACACCACCCGGAGTCGATCGCTGCCATTCGGATGATCCTTGGCGCCCTCGGCGTCGAGATCGGCCCGGTCGCAGGCCAGCATCTGGATCGTGGGATCGGCATCGTCGAAGCAGGCCCCGAGGGGCACCTCGCCCTGGGCATTGATGTCGGCCTGCATCCCCCAGCCCGCCTTGCGCACGTACAGCTTGAGCAGCGAGATCGACGCCCGGGCGTTTTGTTGGGTCTCGGAGTAGCTGATCTGGTCCATAAAGGAACGCTGCTGCACGAACACCACCCGCGTGATGATGCCGATCACGATGGTGGACACCGCTAGGGTGAACATCAGCTCGATCAAGGTAAAGCCGCGTTGGCGCGCACCACGGTTGGCGAGTTTCATCGCGGATACACCCTACCCCTCATGGTGACGCTCTGGGTGTTGGCGCCGGCTCCGCCGGACGCCACGGTGAAGTTCCAGGTCACCCGCACCGTGATGTCCTTGACGCTCAACGCCGGGTTCATCACCGACTCCCAGGCGCGAGTGAAATAGACGTCGTTGGGGTTGGCGGTCTGTTGCCCCTGTTTGTCGAAGGTGCAGTGGAGATCCGTGATGGTGGGAGCCGGGCAGACCGAGGCGCCGACGATGTCGGCGTACTTGGTGATCCGCAACTGCTCGAGGGCGCTCCCCGCGAGGTTCGAGGCCAGGGAGATGTCGCTCGACAGGCTGTTGCTCTTGATGATCGAGGTCTGCAGGGCAAAGACCCCCGCCATGCCGATGGTGAAAACGCCGAGGGAGATGAACAGCTCGATCATGGAGAACCCCGCCTCGCCAACGGTGATGCGGGCGCGGCGTCGCGCGAGGCGCTGGCGGCGGCGAGGAACGTGTCTTGGCGTCATGGTGCGGGTCCCATCCCAATGGCTATTCAACCGTCGTGCCAATCCCGGGCTCACGGGAAGGCCAGGTATACCAATGGGTTAGTCTAGCACGGGGATCGGGACAGGCCGAGGGTGCGCAACTTCTTGCGAGGTGGTGTGCAAGATTTGCTCGGGGTGGGAGTGTGCGGTTGTCGTACCCCGTTGCCTCTGGTGCGGCGGCGATTAGCCCCCGAACTCGGGACATTCGACCGCGAACAGGGTCGCCTCGTTATTATCGGAGTGGCATTCGAACACCGGGTCGCCGCTGTCCGGCGGCGGGTTGGCGATGACCGCAAAGTCCGCGGCCTCGCCGCCGATCATCACCGGATAGACCAGCGAGACGTCAGCCCCCTGGCCAGGCAGCAACGCGTAGGGCAGGCCAACCGTGCCGATCTCGGTCACCGTCGCGCCGTCGTGCAGGTAAAAGACCACCGGCACCCCCGCGGCGATACCGGCGCGACCGCGATTGACCACCCTGGCGTTCAAGACGATCTGGCCCGGGCAGTTGGTGAGGCTGGCGGTGAAGGAGAAGATTTGCAGATCTGGCGCGTTCAGCGGCGCGAAGCCCTGAACGTTTTGGCGCAGGTTATTGTAGATATCCCAGTTGTTGTTGCCCGCGCCCCAGTCGGCCTGGGGTTGGCCGGTGAGGTCGATGTCGGTGACGTGGAAGGTGTGCTGCGGCCACTGGGGCAGGGTCTTGACCCACAGGTCGTAGCGGTCGCCGATCGCCCACATCCCCCAGGTGCCGCGGATGCAGATCTCGGCCGGGGTGTCGGGCATGGCGATACAGGCGCCGCTCCAGTAGCAGGAGCGGTCGGCGTTACAGGTAGCGGCGTCGCCGATGGTGCCGCAGTCGAAGAGGCCGCAGCTGCCCGCCCCCCAGGTGCAGCCCGGGGTGGTGTCGCAGATCGCCTGCTCGGTGAGGTGCCCACAGGTGCAGAAGACCGGATCGAAGAGGTCACCGCTCAGGCCGTATTGGGTGATGCAGTCGTCGCGCACGATTTGATCGTTGTTGGCGACCAGGATGATCTCGGAGTTGAAGTCGCCGTCCACGTCGACCACGATCGGGTACTCGGTGCCGGTGCGGTGGGAGTTCGGAACGTCCATCAACACCGAGCCGCTGCGACCGTCGTACACCCGGAAGAAGCAGGTCTCGCCGTACAACACCTCGGCCCGGCCATCCCCCTGAAAGTCGAAGACCGTGGTGCCGGTGTGCCCTGAGCCGTCGCGGGTCTCGTCCATCCACAGCACGCCGGTCATATCCTGGAGATCCTGGTTGCCGGCGCAGCGGGTGATGGTGGCCGGGTCGACGGTACAACCGGAGGCGGGGTCGGTGGCCAATGCCGCGCGGGCGGCGGCGTCGGCGACGGCGCAGTCCGGGTCGACGACGATCATGCAGCTGTTGCCGGCGAAGCTCACCTCGACGTGGCCGTCACCGTCGAAGTCGGCGATGTTGACCGGGCCGCCGCGCTCACCGAACAGGTCGAAGATCATGTCGGTGGTGCCGTCCACCGGCGATTTCATCAGGGCCCCAGTGGCGCCGTGCACGATGGCGAGCCAACCGGCGTGAACGATCGCCACCTCCGGGTAGTCCTGGTCGTTCGGGTAGGCAGGGTCGGAGACGCTGTCGTAGGGCGGCGCGGTGTTGTCGACGAAGTTGCCGGCACCGGCGTAGCCGCTCACCAGGGCGGCGCTCTGCCACTCGAGCTGGCAGCTCCAGACGCCGCCGCTCTCGGTATATTGAATCGATTTGTTACCCGCGTAGACCTCCGG
>JAUUZB010000530.1 GCA_030590185.1 Deltaproteobacteria bacterium | reverse complement strand
TCTCACGCGCGAGGGTATGTCTCTCGTGAAAGTCGAACATCCAGAGGCCCATTCTGACAATGAGTTCCATCTGCGAATATTTCCATGAAGAACTGGCCGTGCCCAAAACCGTGAGGCGCTTACGGTAGCCTGGAGCGACCACTGGCATTTTTTGTTCTTCGTCAAAGATGACACCCTCAGGAAGCAACCCGTCGAATGTGAGAATCTTTTTGCCAGCCCAAATAGGAATGCTCTCTATCGGCTTTGGTGCGACGGCCGTTCCCGCGGCGCTTTCAAAGACCTGGACGTCGGTGCGGTACGCGGGAGTCGCGCACCCGACCAAGAATGTAAGAAACACCGTCGACGTCACGTTTGTCATCATCAAGACACCCCCGAAGTTAACCTCCGGTCACCATACCTGAGGGCTCTTCAGGAGCGCGACTACTGCGAGAAATTCGCAATCGGCACCGCTCCGAGCCACCCTCCGGACTCGATGAGCGCAGCAGGACACGAGGTCCCAGCCGTACCGCTTTCTGGTTTCAGTTGGCTTCAGATGGCGCCCAATGTCATTATTGCTGACCTTATAACATGAGGGGGCGTTTGAAATTCCTAGACGCGCGGAACCTAGGGCACGAGGGCTGCCCGAAACGAACCGAGGCTTCCGGTCACGATCCGCACGGTCCTGCGGCGGGGGTTGCTGACATCGATTGGGCCAGAGCTCGACAGCGCCAAGGCTTCGGTTGGAAGGGGAAACCCCGGATACAGCCAAGGGAGGGACCTCCGGGGTACCGCGCCAGCCCTCGACCCTACCGGCCGTGCCGCCATGGAGAATCACCCGCTCTACCGCGCCGCCGCCATCAAGAATTGACCAGGCCCATCGATCAACCGGGTTCTGCGCGGCACCAACTCAGGGCTCAAAACCGGTATTGCATGCCGCCGGTGAATCCGCCGCCGAAAGTGAACCCGGTCAAGAGCCCTCTCGTCGAATTGAAGAAGCCTATGCCCGGGATCACGTCGATCTGGGCGAAGATCCCGACGTTGAACTGCTTGAGGGTGTAAACGCCGCCCACCCGCAAGTCGAAGCCGACGGTGCCGAAGAGCCCCGGTCCACCGTACACGGCCACCGGCACGTACAACCCAAAAATGAGCTCGATGTTGTCTCTGAGAAAATAGGAGCCAGCGAGCCCCGGCTCGAGGCTTCCGAAGCCGATAAACCCCAGCGCCACCAGGAGGCCCCGGCCGGTGAAGATCGGGAGGATGCCGAACGCAAACCCGGCGTAGGCTCCGGCGTCGAAGGCTAGATGAAACGCTCCGGACTGGAGGATCCGGTAGCGCAGTCGCACTCCGGGCGCCGCGCCGAAGAACCAAACCGTCAGTCGCCCGCCGAATCCGACATCCAAATCCTCGTTCAAGCCGAGCAGGTAGTAGGCCTCGACGCCGAGATAGCTCATGTTGCCGGTGCCGAGCAGACCGGTGAAGAAGTTGGCCCGTAGTCCGTCACCCACGCCAAGGGTCGCGCCGCCAGTGGTTCCCCACGACAGGTATCCCTCGCCGTACGGTCCTGGGCTGTTGGTGTCGCCAATAAAACCAGCGGGCCGATCGGCGCCGCCTGCCGACTCGCCCGTGGCCCCTCGATCTTCCTCATGGTCGGTCTCGGGTACGGCCTCGAGCTCGGGCTCGAGCGTCTCCTTGCGCTGCTTCTTGCCCTTCTTCTTCGCCGTCCTGGGAGGGTGGCGCTCGCTCGATGCGGCCTGAAAAATCGACCCAGGCTTCGTAGGGGCATTTGACCCTGGCTCGGGAGAGCCGCTGAGGGTCACGACTAGGGCGAGCGCGAGCGGTATGGGCATGGCTTAGACTCCGGTCGGCTAGCGAGCGGGCAAGGCAACCCAGCTCCTCTCCCCAGCGGATGGCCGCCTCTGCGAGAGGACTTGCCGATCACGCGGTCACAATGTTGCCGCCCGCACTGTCTGCGGACAATCTATCGAGTTCCAATGACCCGTTCAACTCTCGACGGGAAAGGGACGGTCCAGCCTAATTGATTCATTGACCAATTTCTTTCCGAGGCGTCTTCGTGAACGCCCCGGCTCCCGCCGCAACCAGCTTCGCCAGCTCCTCGGAGCCACTCAACGTGAGATGAACGTGGTCCCGGAAATACCCGGGCCGCCCGTTGAGCTCCTCCCGCGGGTCGATGCGCGTCACTCCCTTGGCCTCGGCGACCTCGATCAGGATGCGATCGATCTGTCGGTACGCCTCCACCACGGTAGCGTGGTCCAACCGCACATAGTCGTAGCGGATGCGTTCGCGGGCGGCCTCGTCGAGATCGGCGCTGACCAGGGTGGCCTGATGAACGAGGATCGGCTCAGCCCCGGCGTTGCGCGCTACGTCGACGAAGGTGGCGACGTCCATGCGCAACTGCGCCAGCGCGGTGGGGGCGAGCTCGCTGCCGAGCTCGAGATCCCGGAGGGGGGCGCGCTCACCGTCGCCGTAGCGATAGGTCATCCAGCGGCCGCGTAGCTGCCCGTAGGCCACCGATCGGGTCATCCACCAGCGGTCGATGGGCCCGCTGGGCGTCCGTCGCGGGTCGGAGCTGGCTTTCCAGGGTTTGCGCCGGCGCAGGAGCGTGCGGCGGTCGGACAGGTCCTTGATGTCGTTCCAGCCGTGGTAGAACAACACGACGTCGGGGGCGAAGTGGTGGCCCTCGGCGAAGAGGCGGCCCATGGAGTCGGAGGAGCTATGGCCGGGGACGCCGGCGTTGATCACCTCCACGGCGTGTCCGCGCGCTCGGAGGATGCGCTCGACCCGGTGCGGCCAATCGTCGTTGCCGGTGCTCACCGGATCGAAGGCGCCCGACCCGCCGTAGACGATCACCCGCCAGACCCCGGGGGCCTTGGCGGTCTCGAATTCCGGCCCACGGTAGCCGCGGGAGTTGATCGGCCAGTAGGTGCCGGGCATCCACGCCCGGGCGTTCACCTTCTTTTGGGCGAGGACGTGGCGAGCCCACACCGCGGGCTCGTATTGGAGGATGTCGGTACGGTCCTCGGGGGGGCGGGGTTGATCGACGCCGGTCTCCCAGCGGGCGTAGAGCTCCCACGTATAGAGCAGGCCCGGCAGTCCGACGGCGGTGACGCCGATCAGCAGGAGCCAGTTGGCCAGGCGCGAACGTTTCAGCGGTAGACCCACGGCGGATCAGGTGCCACAGGACCCCGGCGGATTCAATGCGCCGCGGGCAACGCCACGCGCACCTCAAGCCCCGACCTGTCCAAAAACTCGATCGACGGTGGGCGGAGTGTCTCCGGATGGTTAGTCGCGGTGCACCGGGTCGTCACCAGGGGTCAGTCCCAGTCGCCGTAGTAGTTCGCACCGCAGGCATCGGTTCCGCCCCAGACTTCGCCTATGATGCCCGAGCCGTAGCACCCGCTCCCGTCCGTGTTCCACCGCCGGTTGCCAGCGTTGCAGTTGCAGCCGCCGCCGAGGATGACCTCGCCGCAACCACCGCAGTCGGATTGGGCGCAGGTGCTGCTGCCGTAGTGAGTGTTGCAGGCATCGATGGCGCGCGCCACCGACGAGGTGTCGTTCGGGTGGGCGTTGACGAAGGTGATCCCGGTGCCGGTGTGGTGCAGGTAGCCAATGGTGGCGCAGCCGCCGCCACTGTCCGGGAGCCCGCTTTCGCGGCCGTCGAGGACACCGTTGAAACAACGCCCTGCGATTTTCTGTACGATCGGCTCGCCATCGAAGTCGAGCAAATCGTGGGCCGCATTGCCGCCGAAGAGGTAGACCTTGCCGTTGACGACGGCGCTGGCGCTGAAGTCGAGGGGCGCCAACAGTGAGCTCTGGGCCGCGAAGCTCGAGGTCTCCGTGAAGAGGTCGTAGGACCAGGCGCGGCCGGTCACGTTCGCGCCGTCGCGGCCGGCAAAGACGTTGAGCTGGGCGTCGTAGATTTGAGCGCCGGCGCCATAGGCGGCCCCGATGCTCCCCGCGAGGGTCGACCAACCCCCGGCGCGATAGCGACGGATGCTGACGACGGGGTTGCCGCTGACGTCGCGGCCACCGAGCAGGTAGACGTCGCCGTGGTGCGCGAGGGCTGTGGCGCCGGTGCAGCCGGTGCCGAGGGCGCTGCCGCTCTGCCACTGATCGGCGAGGGTGTCGTAGATCTCTACCGTTTGTAACGGTTGCTCGTTGAAGCCCCCCATGACCACGATGGAATCCTCGAGCACCGCCACGGCCGCGTCGCGCCGTCCGGTTTGCATGCCGGTGAGCTCCTGCCACTGTTCGGTGATGGGATCGAAGCTGCGTACGGTGGCGACGGAGTTGCCGAAGCTGTCGGCACCGCCGATGGCGTAGACGCGGTCACCGACCGCCACGGCGCTGAGCCCGTTCTGGAAGGTCGGGAGATCGGGCAAGGGCTCGAAGGTCTCGGTCTCGGGGTCGAACCGCCAGGCGCTCTTCTCCTCCTGGTCATCGCGTCCACCGAAGAGATAGATGCGGCCGTTCAATGTTGCCGCGGC
>JAUUZB010000056.1 GCA_030590185.1 Deltaproteobacteria bacterium | reverse complement strand
GGAGGTGCGCGAGGCCATCGACGCGGGGAAGCCCTTCGAGCCCGTGGTGCAGCTTGCGTCCAAGGGGACCGAGCAATATCAAGCAGGCCGTGACGCCGCGCTCCTCTATTCCTAGTGCCTCAATCGGAACCTCGTGAACTGGCGCGTTTCATTTCCGTTTGTCCTGAGCCGTGGGCGGCGACAGCCGGCCGCGTGTCGAAGGGCTCTTCGTCTCGCTTCGCTCGCTGCGCTGTTGGTGAGCGCGCCGGCCCACGCCTCCCCGCTCGAGCCGAAGCCATTGACACGGGAGTCCTACGTGGAGCGCTTCGTGGTGACCGCGCTCACCGAGGACGGCACTTACGCCCACGTTCGCCTGCAGATCGATAACGCCGGGGTCGGAGACGCGAGGAGCGAATGCCGGGCGGTGGTGTCCCCGCCGAAACAGGAGAGCTGGCGGCGTACCAACCGGCGCGGCTCCGGCCATTGGTCCTACGCGCTCGATCCCTTCCCCCTGCTGCGGGTCGGCCCCTGCTACCTACGCGGCGGCGACGCCCTCGAGGTGGTTGCCGAGCTCGACGGCGTACGTGTGACCATAACCCTGCAAGCCACGCCGCAGAGCCTACGCCTGCGCGGCAACCGGGTGAAGATGGCTGAGGTCGACGGCGGCTTCTACGAAAAAACGCTGCTCGTACCGTGGGCGCCGGCGCGCCTGGCGGTCCAGTTTCCCAACGGCAAACAGATCGTTCGACACGGCTTCGGCTACAGCGACCACAGCCGCTGGACCGTCCTGCCCTATGAGATCGCCAAGCGCTGGCTGCGGGTGCGGGCCCTCGACGGTGAGCGCTCGCTGCTCATCGACGCTCGCATCCCGCCGCAGGGCGGCACGGCCACCGGCTGGGTCTGGCGCCAGCAGGCCGAGGGACCCGCGGCGATCACCGGCGTCGAGCTGCAGGCCTTCGACACCCCGCAGGGAAAGCGCTGGAAGGCTCAGGTGAACAGTCGGGACGGCACCTATCGGGTCACCCTCGGCCCTGAGCTCGACCGCCACGCGCCGGTGGAGGAGATGGGGATCCTGGGTTACGCCCTCGAGTCCCTGGTCGGGAATCCGACCACCCACACCTTCCGCGGTAGGATCACGCGCCTCGAGGATGAACAGGAATGGACCGCTGTCGTCGAGGTTCACAACGAGAACGAGTGACGCTCAGAAGATCTGCCCCACCAACTCACGCACCCGGCCGCGCACCGCGGCATAGGCCCAGGCAAACCTGAGCTGCCCCTCGGCCCGCACGGCGTTGTGCTGCCAGGCGGCGTCGTAGGCGTGGTAGTCCCAGGCGAAGTAGGATTCTTCGAGTACGTCGGCGCAGAAGCGGGCGGCGAGCTCGAGGGCGATGGTCTCGATGGCGACCGGGATCGCCTCGATCTCCTCCGGGCTTAGATCCCCAACGGCGTGGGCGGCGTAGCCACGCAGGCCCGCCTCGAGATAGCCGAGGTCGAAGTGGGCCGCGGTTGCGTGCTCGCCGGCGGTGTTGCACCAGGAGCGGAACGCGTCCCCGAGCTCGATCGGAATGCTCATCCGGGCGACCGTATCGAGGTCGATGAGGCAGATCGGTTCCCCCCGGGCGCTGAAGATGATGTTGCTGACCTTCGGGTCGCCGTGCACGATGCGCGGCGGCAGCCCTGCGAGGCTCGGCAGGGCGTGGGCGGCCTCGAGGATCCCGGCGCCGAGCTGCTCCGCCTTGATGCGGCCGGGATGATCCCCGGTCGTGGCGAGCACCTCCTCGAGGTGGGTGAGGTGCCGGGCGGTGTCGTGCACGCCGAGGCGTTGCGCCACAAAGGTGTAGTCGAGATCGAGCAGGGCACGGTGAAAGCGGCCGAGGATGTCGCCGGCGCCCGTGGCCAGCGCCCGCGACGTGACGCGCGATTGGTTGACACCGTCGATGTAGGTCAATACGCGCCACACGCCGCCGTCGGTATCCACGGTCCACAGGTCACCGGCGTGGGTCCGCACCAAGCGTGGCGTTGGCACGCCCTTGGTGTCGAGGTGGGCGGTCACCGCCTCGATGTCGAGATGAACCTCGGGCGCGAAGATCGGGTTGACGCGTTGGAGGATCCAACGCTCGGCGCCCAGGGTGACCGAGTAGGTCTGGTTGATGTTCCCCACCTCGATCCGCTCGATGGAGCCGCCCTCGAGCTCGGCATAGGCGGCGAGCGCTTCGGAGGCGCGATCGGTCATCGACGCGCGACTCACTGGGGCAGGGTGCGTTTGTCGACGCTACCGCGGCGCAGGTCGAAGATGAAGGACTGCCCAACGTGGTCCCCCACCACGATGGCAAAACTCCGCTGGGTTTTGTCCGGCGGGTGAACCAAGGTCACCGAGCGTTTGCCTACGCTCACCGAGATGTTGCGCAGGGGCGTGTTGCCGACCTCCCGGCCGTCGATCAACACCTTGGCCCAGGGCACGGCATTGAGGTTGATCGACACGGTCGGTGGTGGCTTGGGCCGGGGTGGCGGATCCGGATCCGGATCCGGATCCGGCGCGACCACTACCTCGGGCGTTGGTGTGACTGGCTCGACCGGCGCGCCCACAGGGTTGTGGGCTGCGACCGCTCCCAGCGGTGCAGCAGCTTCCACCGACACCGGCGGCTCGCGCATCGCATACAGGGCGAGGGCCAGGGCCAACAGGGCGAAGGCGCCGACCCCCACGATGAATCTCGGCCGAACCCGCGGAGCTCGTGGCGCCGGGGTCAGCGGCGTTGGCATGGGGCCTTCATCGAACACGCCGGCACCACCGAGGATCGACTGCACCGCGCCATCGAGTTGCAAGGTCGGCGCGCAGGGTTCCAGCTCGAGCTCCTCCACGATCTCGCGCAGGCTGTCGTCATCGACCACGCGGTTGCCATCGCTGGCGGCAGCGGCGGCGGCGAGCGCCCGGCCGAGCTCCCGCGCGTTCGCAAAACGATCGGCCGGATCGGGGCGATGGGCGCGCTCGAGCACCTCAGCCATCGCTTCGGGTAGCTCGCCGGCCAGGGCGGTGAGGGTTGCGCCCACGCCGTAGACGTCACTGCGCGCATCCCAGGCGCCCTCGGCTTGCTCCGGCGCGGAGAACCCGGGTGTGCCTACTTCCCGCACGTCGATCGCCCCGGGGTTGGAGCGACAGGTGGCTACGCCAAAGTCGCCGAGCTTGACCCTGCCGGCGGAGGTTACGAACACGTTGTCCGGGGTGACATCCCGGTGAACGACTTCGAGATCGGTACCGTCGGCGTCGGTCAAGCCGTGGACGTGGGCCAGGGCGTCGCACAGGGCGCGACCGACGTGCGCCACCAACGGCCAGTCGAGGGGGCCATGCTGCTCGCGCAGGTCGGCGAGGGTCACGCAGTCGAGCCACTCGCACACCAAATAGTAGCCGTCATCATCCCGGGCGAACTCCAACCCCTGCACGACGTTCGGGTGCGCGAGACGTACGGCGATGCTCGCCTCATTGACGAACAGCTCCACGGCGCGGGGGTCGGCGCGTAGGTCAGCGCGCAGCCGTTTGATGGCGACCGGCTTTTGGATGCCGCGCTCACCGGCGAGGACACCACGGTACACCTCGGCCATGGCGCCACCGCCGACCCGCTCACCCTGTCGCAACCGTTCAACCACGGCGGCATCTTATCGCGGGGCCCGCGCTCACGGTAGGGGGTGGTTCACTCGGCCGGCGGCGGGGGCGCCTTCCAAATCGTCATGCCCAAAAAGCAGAGCCCGGCGATGGAGAAGTTGGCAACCCGTGCCAACAGCGCGATCCCTAAAGCTTTTTCTGGAGTCTCGGCCAGCCCCAGGGCACCGGCGAAGACCTGATAGGCGCTCTCGGTGACACCGACCTGATTTGGCACTACATCACCGAGGCCGGCGCCCACCAGGTGGATGCTCTCGGCGATGAGTGCGCTGCTCACCGAGAGGGTGCCGCCCACCGCTAGCAGGAGAAAACCGTATTGCACGACCTGCAACATCCTACCGCCGAAACAAAACAGGAGCGGCAACAGCGGCGTGCGCGGGCCCTGCCGGGCGGCCTCGTCGAGCTCCGGTCCCCACTTCGACATCTTCTGGAATCGCCGCGCCAGCCACCCGCCGATGCGTACCCGGCGGATGAACAGGTACATGCCGATGCCCATCACGGCGGTGGCCGCGGCGTTGCCCACGGTGAGGAGCGCCAGGCCACGAAAACCGGTGATCGGCACGATGGCGGCCAGACACACGATGCTGATCATGGCGTTGGCCACCCAGACCATCGATTGGTTCTGCACCGCCGCCGCGGTGGCGCGCTGGGCGCCTACGTAGGGGGCGAGTATGGCGGCCCGGGTGACCTCGGCGCCGGCGCGGCCCACCGGCAACACGATCATGGTCACGTAGTAGACCATCATGGTGCGCGCAAAGACCGGGATCGGGATACGCCGTGCGTCGCGGCCGAAAAAGGCGAGCAGGCCGAGGCTCTCCACCCCGACCAAACTCGCTTCGAGGGCCAGGATCAACGGCAACCAGGGCGCCGCCAGGACCAAAATGCGCCAGACGTTGGCCGGCCCAACGTGGTGGACCAACGCCCCCACCGTCAACACGCCGAAGATCAAGAGGAGCCAGCGGCCGTAGCGTTTGAGCCAGGTGAGGGTTCGGGCGAACACAGATGGACGCGCCGCCTCGCTAGGGACGTCGCCCTCGGGTGCCTCTGGTGCTTCGCTCATGGCTCGATCCGCAGGAGCGGCCCCCCTAACACAGAGCTCAGAGCGTAGGCGAGGCGGTCTTTAGGCTTGTAACAGCACGGTGGACCTTGCTAACGGAAATTTCCGAGAATTTTGAACGCCTGTGGGAGATGGGTCGCTAATCGCTGGACTCTCTTGCGTCTCGAAAGCAGCAGCATGATCTTCAAGAAGCGCCGCAACGGCCTCAAGCACTCCCCCTACCCCGGCGCCGTTGGCTACGGCGTCCTCGCGGTGGCCAAGGTTCAGACCCGCGCCTGGAACGCCGCCCTCGCCAACATCGAGAAAACCCAGCGCGCGCAGCTCTCCGCGCAGATCGAGATCGCCAAGGACACCGAGTACGGCCGTAGGTACAACTTCGACAAGCTGCGCAGCTACGAGGACTACCGCGCCGCCGTGCCCTTGGGCGACTACGACTCCTTCTCGCCCCACATCGACCGAATGCGCGAGGGCGCCAGGAACGTCCTGGTCCCCGGTTTCGTCGAGTATTTTGGCTGCTCCTCGGGCAGCTCCAACCGCGGCAAGATCAAGTACCTGCCCATCACGAATCGGCAAATCAAGCACCAGGCCGGCGGCGGCAGCGACGTCATCATGCGCTTCCTCGCCCACCGCAACGACACCCATTTCACGGACGGCTACTCCCTCGGCCTGCTCGCCCCCACCAAGCTCAAGCGCGAGGGCCCGGTCTGGGTGACCTCGAACCCGGCCCTGGGCGTCCTCAACATGCCGCGGGTCGGCCGGGTCATCTACCTGCCGGATCCCGAGACCATGGAGATCGAGGATTACGAAGAGAAGATGTCGATCATGGTCGAGCGCTACCTCGACCACGACGTCCGCTTGATCGCCGGCACCACCTGCTGGTTCTCGGTGCTGTTCGATCGCCTGCTCGATGAGGCCAAGCGGCGTGGCCGCAAGGTGAGCACGGTGCGCGAGGTGTGGCCCAACCTCGAGTGCATGGTGGGCGGCGGGGTGGCCGCAGGGCCCTATGAGAAAATCCTGCAGGAGCGGCTCGGCCGCGACGACGTCACCCTGATCGACACCTACAACGCGACCGAGGGCGGCCTGTACGCCGCCACCGACCCGGCCACTAACGGCAACGGCATGTTGATGATCCCGCACCGCGGGGTGTTCTTCGAGTTCGTGCCGGTGGAGGTGGAGAACGATCCCTACCCTACCCGCGTGCCGTTGTGGGAGGTGGAGACCGACCGGCTCTACCACATCGTGGTGACCACCCCGTCCGGGATGTACGCCTACATGCTCGGGGACTACGTGCGGTTCGCGTCGCTGCACCCGCTGCGCATCGAGTTCGTGGGGCGCAAGCAGGGCTGCCTGTCCACCAGCCAGGAGTTGACCACGCACCTCGAGATCCAAAAAGCGTTCGAAGGGGCGGTGGGGACGGCGGGTGGTACCGCGGTCGATTTTGCCACCGGCGCCGATGTCGGAATCAACGGCTCGGGCAAGGCGCGTTACGTGTTGTTCGCGGAGTTCGAGCCGGATCGACTGCCAGAGGATCTAGCCGGTTTTGCGCGGGCCTTCGACGACACCCTGTGTGACGTGAATCGCGTCTACAAAGAATATCGCGAGGGCGATACGCTGATCTTCCCCCCGGAGCTGGTGGTGCTGCCCAAGGGATCGGTCAACCGCTACCTCGCCGAAGAGGGCAACGGGAACGTGCAGAGCAAATTCCCCCGCATCGTGGATGACGCGCGCAAGGCGGTACTGCGGTCGTTTGAGGGCCAGTCGACCTTCCTGAGCTAGGGCGCGGCGCGCCTCACCACGAATCGATGTCACCGTCGTCGACCACGCATTCGGGCCGGGTCGCGAGCGGGACTCCGCTGGTCGGGTCGTACACCCAGACAAACAACTCGTACTCGACCGTGGTGCCGTCCGGAACGTCGGGCAACACGAAGCGCAAGGCATACTCGGACGCGGGCTCGTCGCAGGGGCAGCCGCAATCGAGATCGCACTCGCAACCGGCCTGGCAGCCGAAATCGGTGTCGCATAGACACTCGCAGGCGTAATCGCAGGGGCAGTCTGAATCACACTCCCACTCAACGTCACAGGGGCAGCCGCAATCGGGATCACAGTCGCAACCGGGATCGCAGGGCTCGGTGTACTCCGACTGTAGGATGTTGGTTGGTTCGTCGGCGCGGCGCAGAATACCTTCAGTATATCCAGTGGAGGAGTAGGCCCCCTCCCCCGACATCTGGTCGTAGAACGTCTCCACGACCAAAAAGCGCTGGCCGGTGGCACCATCGTGGACGCGTTGCGCCCAAGCGGAACCCATCGCTGGCGGGGAATCAGCGGCGTAGCAATCCAGCGCATCGCCGCCGGACAACCGACTCAGGGTTAGGGTTTCGCACTCCGGGTCGGGGCATCCGGCCACCGAGCACTCGGCGTCGTCCATCGCATAGAAATTGCCATCCAGGTCCAGCTTGCCGGCGGCCTCGGAGAGCGTGAACTCCAACGCCCCGCCGCGCGATTCGTCGCCGGCGGACGCCAGGTCAAAGCTCCACCCCCAACCACTTTCATCCTGGCGGCTGTAGTTGCCCTCCACCAGCATGTCGGTGCCGGGGTAGTGCAAGCCGAGGATCCCCTCGTTGATGAAACCGAGCGCCAGGTAGCGGTCTCCGAGATCCGTTTGGGTGTCACAGCTCTTGGCGGTCCCGCCGTAGATGCCGGAGAGGGCGGGGTTCACCGGGCAGAGCAGCTTCGCCACCAACGGATAACGCTGGCCCGCCGGACAAATGGCGTGCATGTCGTCGAGGCGCAGCAGACCGCCGCCTGCCACCCTCCGGCCGTTGAGATCTGCGTCGCCGTTGGTTTTGCCCTCGATCGTGGTGCCGTCGTATTCCGCCTCGAAGTACAGCCGCTCCCACTGGGCTTCATCGCCGCCCACCTCAGCGGTGCCCCCGACGGAGGCGTCGTAATAGGCGATCTCCTCGATGGCCAATAGGGTCTCGGTGGCCGCTGATGTCTCCTTGAGGTGCAGGATCTGCAGCCGGGAGCCGTAGGGCAGATCCTCCTGCATCCAGGGCCCGAGCTCATCACCGTCGGCCAAGCCGATGCTCAGCTCGTAGAGACCGGATAAATCACCGAGCAGAGCCGGCTCGGGCTCGGCATCGAGAACCTCGGTGAGGTTGAGACACCCGGCCAAGAGCGTGGCGCAGGCGAGAATCAGCGTTCGCAGGTACACGTAGATTTTGTGCTCCATTCCCCCAAAGAAAACAACAAAATCATCCCCGGGGAAGCTACCCCCGGGGTGTTCGCTGAACCGCGCTTCGGCTAGCTGGCGCTCGCGAGCTCCGCCTCGAGCGCTTCGTTCAATTGCTTGGCGATCGTCTTGGCGATCTTCTCCGCCGCCTCGCTCGCCGCCTCACCAAACGCCCCGTCAAAGCTCTTGCCGAACCCCTTGACCTCGCCGCTCGTGCCGGACAATGAGGCGCCGCTCCAGGTGTCCTTGACGTTGCCGCTGTAGGCCAGGTGACCGACGTTCTGTCCCATGACCTTCCCGCTGCCGCGCTTGGTGGTGTAGTCGAGCTTGAGCACGAAGCGCGCGTCGCCGTCGGTGCGCAGGATCAAGCTGGTCTTGCTCAAGGCCGAGGACAGATGGCTGGTGAAGCTCGACTTCACCTTTTTCGCCCCGCCGTCGCCCGGCGCAAAGTCGACCCGCACGCCGTGGGCTAGCTCGTCGAGGGAGCGCAGGTCCTTCTCCACCGCGCGCAGGAGATCTGCGGCCGTGTCGAACTTGCCCTCGTGGATCTCGGTGAGCTTCGGCACCGACTTCAAGATTTGACGCGCCTTGGCTATTAGCAGCCACGCTTCGCGCTGGTTGCCGCCGCCCTTCTCGGCCAGCGCATCCTGGTAGCGCTTGAAGGCGTCGCGGGTCATCTCGGCCTGCTCCATGGCCTGACGCTTGCGCTCGTCGTCGGCGGCGTTGAGCGGGAAGCTCGCCAGCATCCAGACGTCGTAGCCCTCCTCGTAATACGAGCCGATCATCTTGGTGGTCTTCTCGTAGTACTCGTCCTCTTGCTGGAGTGCCTTGATGAAGGCCGCTGTCTGCGCCGCCACCGCGTCGGAGGCGAAGTTCTCGCCGTCGGTGGACATGCGCGACTCGGACTCGCTCTGGATCTGGGTGCCAACGAACTGGGAGACCTGCACCGTGGCGTTCTCGTGCGCCCCGGCCTTGCCCTCCTCGAGGGACTTGGCGCGGGACTTGACGCCCACCACGTACATGTAGCCCGCCCGCTTGGGCAGCTTGGTGATCCACTCCGGCTTGGTGGGCTTGGAGGGCTCGACCTTGATTTGCTGCTTCGGGCTGCTGCAGCTCACCAACAGCGCGGCCGCTGCAATTACGAGCACAAAACGCATCAAGACTCTCCGCCGCCCTCGGCGGCCGGGTCACCGAGTTGATCCTTGAGCTTCTCTTGGTCGGAGCGCAGCTTCTTGATCTTGGGCAGCTCAGCGAGGAAGTCGTCGTCGAGGGTCATGTCGTAGGCCTTCTTGACCTCGGCGATCGCCTTGTCGAACTGGAAGGTGTACTCGTAGGCGAGACCCAGATCCCAATGGACCTTGGCCACCACGGCGGCATCGACGTCCGGCAGGGAGCTGACGAACTCGAGCGCCGCCTCGAACTTCTCGATGGCATCGTCCCACTCGCCGCGTTGGGCGTAGCTGATGCCCTGCTCGAGCTGCGGCACGTCGCCGTCCTTGAGGAAGGGCGCGCTGACGTAGTCCTGCCAGGGAGCGATCGCCTTCATGAACTCCGCCACCGTGCTGCGGTTGCAGGTGTCGAGCATGCCCTGCCCGTCGATCTGCGCCGGCGGGTTGTCGATGGCCATGGTCTGCTTGCTCTTCTCGCAGGTGACGCGCTTGGGCTTGAGGTTCTCGCCGGTCTCGACGTCGATGACGTCGAAGTTGATCGCCACCGACGCCGTGCCGTTGCGGTAGTGATGGGTGCAGGGGTACTTTTCTATCTTCTTGTTTCGACGGCGGGTGCAGGTTTGACGCCGTCGCTCGGTGGTCTCGTTGTAGTCGTTGCGCTCGACCGCGCCGACCAGCATGATCGAGCCGACCATCAGCTTGCCGAGCTTCTTGCGGGACTCGGTGTCGGCGAGGTCCGAGACGCTCAGGGAGAGCTCGGCCATCACCTTATCCAGGTTCTGCCGGTCGACCAGCTTGAAGCGACCGGAGTTCGAGATCCCGTCCTTGAGCAGCCCGTTGATCTGCGCGTTGTTGGGACCGGTGATTTCAGCGATCACCAGCTCATCCTTGCCGCGCAGATTGATCTCCGCCGGGCGGGTAACAGGAACCCGGATGGTGACGGTGGAGCAACCAAAGGCCGCCAGGCCGATGGCCATGGCGCTCAGACTCAGAAGGGTACGGCGCAGTGTCATCGTTTTCTCCCAAACCCAACCCGTGGGCGCTGTGGAAATGTCGACCTACTAGAAAACCAAGGCCCGATAAAGACCTCCGGCGCCCGGGGGGCCGGCTCAGTCGAGCCTCTCGTCGAGCCGGTCATCGAGCCAATCGATGACCGTTGGGAAGACCTCGCAGCCAGCGTCGGGGTGGAGCAGGAGATCCAAGTGGTTGTACTCACCGGCGGCGCCG